>JALXAI010000569.1 GCA_026992215.1 Desulfobacterales bacterium
TTATCTCGCCTCTGAGCGAAAATTCTCCCCTTGCCAGGAGCACGGCCATTTCATGTTCTCCGATACCCCCGTTAATGATAACAACATCGCCGGGCTCCACGTTTTTGGATGACAGGTTGAGATTGCCCGGGATGTGTCCGACTCCCGCGGTGGTTATAAACAGGCTGTCAGCTGATCCCCTCTCCACAACCTTGGTATCCCCTGCCACGATGAGGACTCCAGCCTCCTCGGCCGTGGATTTCATGGATTCGAGTATCCTGGAAAGATCATCTATAGCGAGTCCTTCCTCGATGATGAACGACGCCGAGAGGTAGAGCGGGACAGCACCCATCATGCAAAGGTCGTTTACCGTACCACAGACCGACAACCGCCCTATGTCGCCACCGGGAAAGAAGAGTGGTTTTACAACGAAGGAGTCGGTGGTGAAGTCAAGGGTCGTCCCGTCACATTGAAACACCGCGCTATCTTCCAGTCTATTAAGCATGCTATTGCCCAAGGCCGGGAGAAAGGTTTCCCTGATAAGTTCTGAGCTAAGCCTACCCCCGGCGCCGTGAGCGAGTAATATTTTCCCGTTGTTCATGTGGCTTCTCCCCGTATTGCGTACCTGTAAAAAGCAGAACAACTTCCTTCCGAGGAAACCATGCAGGGACCCACCGGGTGCTCCGGAGTACAACCGGATCCGAACAGTTTGCACTGGGTGGGAATTTTTAGGCCCTGAAGTATTTGTCCGCAAATGCAACCCGACGGTTTTTTGTCTGGCATCTCCGGAATATCAAAATGCCGTCTGGCATCCATGGATGAATACTTGTCTCTCAAAGCGAGTCCGCTTGCAGGAATCTTGCCGAGGCCTCTCCAGTGAGAATCCGTGGGTCGGAAAACATCGTGCATGACCCTAAGGGCTTTTACGTTACCCTCGCGCGACACGGCGCGGCGGTACTGGATTTCTATCCTGCTTTCTCCGCTTAATTTAAGACGAAGCAACATCCAGAGCCCCTGCAATATGTCCAGGGGATCAAAGCCCGTTACTACACCGGGAACCTTGAAATCCCTCGATATAAATTCGTAAGGCTCTGTGCCGATTATCACGCTCACATGCCCCGGGAGGATGAATCCGTCGATAACGGATTCTCTGCCGGCCAGCAAGGTTTCAATGGCAGGGGGAATACGCCTGAGAGAAGGTAGTACAAAGAAGTTTCCAAGCTTTCGGCGATACGCTTCCCGGACGGCCACGGCGATCGGTGCAATGGTCGTTTCAAAACCGACGGCAAAGAAGACAATGGTAGATGACGTCTCCTGCTGCGCCAGCTCAACGGCATCCATGGGTGAAAGCACGATCCTGAGTCTTGCCCCGTCCGCTCGTGCCTCTAGCAGGGAGCTCTCCGAGCCCGGCACCCTCATCAAGTCCCCGAAGGTGGCAAGCACAACTCCCTGCTTTTTTGCCAGGTAGATGGCCCGGTCGATTTCTCTCATCGGGGTTACGCAAACTGGACATCCGGGACCTGAAATAATCCTGATATTTTCTGGCAGGATGCTTCTTATCCCAGAGCGAAATATGGCCACCGTGTGAGTGCCACATACCTCCATAAAAGTGTAGTTTTCACTTCCGCGGGACCGAAGTGCCTCTACTAACTTTCCCGTCAGTTCCGCTTCGGTTTCATACTTTGCCCGGTTCAACGTATTTTTCTCCAATTTCTCTGAACAACTCCAGGGTTATCAACGCATCTTCTTTTTCCAGTTTCTGGATGGCAAATCCAACGTGAACCAGAACGTAATCACCGGTTTTCGTATCGGGGCAAAGCTGCATGCTTACGGTACGCTTTACACCTCCGAAATCAACCTCCGCCGTATCGGTTTTACGGTCCAGGGATACCACTTTCCCGGGGATACCAAGGCACATGTTTTTACTCCTTGAAATTTAACGTTGCGTAGTAGGCCTGTCCTAGCGATATACCTCCATCGTTGGCCGGGACTTTCCTGTTGATGTATATTCTGAAACTGCTGTCCTGCAGCTTCCGCCAGGCAAGTTCCAGGAGGAGATGATTCTGGAATACTCCTCCGCTCAGGATTATATCCGTAATTCCGGTTGCTTCTCGCATCCTGGTTGCGACATCCCGAATAATTTCTGCCATGGTCATGTGAAAACGCCCCGAAATAACCGGGGGGATTTCGCTGCCCAGAAGTTCGTTAACCACGGCTTCAATCAATGGGTCGGGATCCACGATCAAGCTTTCACTTTCCGTGATGATTCGATACGGGTATGCTTTGCTGTCAAAAATGGCCAGCTGTTCCAGCTCAATGGCCGCCTGTCCTTCGTAGTTCACGGTGTAACGTACTCCGAGAAGGGCACTTACGGCGTCGAACAACCTTCCCGCACTGGAACAGCTTTGAACTCCGGGGTGTTGCCTGGTGGATTTCTTAATGAGATCCCACTTTTCATGGTCGATGCTGGCGGAAATTGGCAGGTCAAGGTCCGTCCATGCGGCACCGTAAATACGTTCAAGGTAAGCGGCTGCCAATCTCCACGGTTCCCTGATGGCGCTCTCACCCCCGGGTAGATCAATGTAACGGAGATGCCCCCTGCGCGTAAAGTTATTGCTGGTTACTTCCAGAAACTCGCAACCCCAGATGGTGCCGTCTTCGCCGTAGCCGGTACCGTCCATGATCACGGCCAGAAGAGGGCCGTGGAGATCATGTTCGGCCATGCAACTGAGAGCGTGAGCATAGTGGTGCTGAACGGGTACTTTGGGTATATCGAGGCTCAAGGCGTAACGAGTCGAGAGGTAATCCGGATGGGGATCATATGCCACAACCCCGGGCTCTATTTCGAAGAGCTTCTTATAATGCTCGATTCCTTCTTCGAAGGCCATCAGTGTCTCCCAGTTCTCAAGGTCTCCTATGTGCTGACTGACAAAGGCGTATGGTCCTTTCGTCAGGCAAAACGTGTTTTTCAGTTCTCCTCCGCATGCCAGAACCTCCGAGGAACCGGAGCCCAGTACCACGGGAGAAGGTACGTAACCGCGTGCCCG
>JALXAI010000570.1 GCA_026992215.1 Desulfobacterales bacterium
AGAATATTAATGATGGCACGAGAGAACCTTGTCTCTGATGATGCCCTTGAAGAGCTGGAAAGGGGGCGTCTCGATGACAGGATTTGACACGGGATTCTTTGTCGAACTCCTCCGGGGCAACCCACGAGCCACGGAAGTGTGGGAAAGTCTTGTAGAGGACGAAATCGAGGCGGTGGTGAGTTGTCTTTGTCTTTTCGAGCTACGCAGACTCGGATTGAAGGGTACAATAAGAAAAGTGGAGGCGCTTTTGGAGTCAATTTCGGAAGCGTGCGTGGTGGTCTGGCTAACCCCTCAAAGTCTTTCCATGGCCGCTAAGTTGAGCCACGGTATTGGCATTCCGGCAATGGATGCGCTTATACTCGCTTCGTTGCTCCATGTGGGTTGCAAAATGATCTATACAACTGACAAACATTTAGAGATGTACTCAAAGAAAGGAATCAAGATTGTTAACCTTAGGGGTTTTAGTTAACTTGAGATATCGGGGTTGTGGTTAATATGTGCCATACATATATAGCAAAATCGAAGAAGGTCCAGAGATATCATGCTTGCATTGCGATTGCCACCCGAGATTGAAAAAAGGCTTGATGCGCTTGCAAAGAAGACCGGACGAACGAAGTCTTTCTATGCGAGGGAAGCTATTTTGCGTCATCTGGATGATTTAGAGGACATTTATCTGCCGGGAAGGTTTTAGACCGCATCAGGTACGAGAAAGAACGGACATACACCATTGAGGAAGTGGAGCGTGGGCTTGGCCTGGACGATTGAGTTAGCAGACACGGCCAGAAAACAATTGAAAATTTTCATTGTAAACTGACCCAGTTTTTTCATGAAAACTGACCCACCTGGTAATAAAAAGACCTCTACCATTTTTGATAGGGGGTAGAAAAGGTGATAAGCATGATGGATTGGTTAACGATTAGGAATTTGAAAAAGAAACGTCCTGATTTGGGAACGAGGAGAATCGCCAGGTTGTTGGGAATTTCCAAAAACACTGTAAGACCTGCTTCTGACTGGCCGAGCATACAATCACCAGCCTTGCGTGCACAGTCAATACTGATCGAAGTGAAGTCTTATATCAGAAAAGGTTAAGTACCTTTTTACAGAAAAATTCTTGCACTATCGCAAAGAGCTCATACACCGATAATATGCTAATATGGGCCGTGTCCTTTTCCCACAATCCTTCCAGCAGTTTCTTCGCATATTCTTTTCCCCGCAAAAAGTCTATTGCCACATCGGTATCAATCAAGATCGAGGGTTTTTCTTCTCGAATCATCTTCTCTTATCTCCTCGACAATTTCCAGGGTTTCTCTATCTTTAGTCCAGGAACCGAACGCTTTTTTTGCCCGTTCTACCCTTCTGAGTCGCAGATACTCCCTGAGTGCCGTCTCAACGAGAGCACTGAAGTTATCAGAAAGCCCCCTGTATTTCATCCCACACCTCTGAGGAGATTACGACAGTCTTCTTGATTTTCATATTTTATCCTCCTAATCTGTCATCCTTAATGATTGGATATAGATATCACCCGGTCAAGCTAACGATGGCGTTACAATCATACAATTTGTAACACTCCCTCCCCCGCCAAAGCCCATCTCTCGGCCATCTTTTGCTTGTATTTGTTGCTCCAGTCTTGAAACTTCTGTAACATAACCAGTCGAATCTTTCAGGAGCTCAAATCAACAGCTTGGGATCCAGTATTCATTTGATTTCAAAGTAAGATCTGATATTATAGTAAGAGCATTAAATAAAGTAAGGAAGAGGTTCTTTATGAGGGCTACATTAAGCGAAAGAGGGCAAGTGGTTATTCCCAAGAACATCAGGCAACAACTCGGACTCAAAAAAGGAACAGTACTGGAAGTAACGGTTGAAGATGACAAGGTTGTGATGAAGCCCGTCGCTGATGCTGTAAGAGTCCGTCACTGGGAAGATCTCAAAGGGCTACTTAAAGGTAAATATACCACTGACGAGCTTCTTAAGGAACGCAGGAAGGATCGGGAACTCGAGAAATGGAAATAATCGTGCTGGACACGTATGCACTTATTAAGTGGCTGACTGGGGAGACTGATTACGAAGTCGTTGAGAAGCACTTGAAAAAACATGACATCCATATGAGCAGCATCAATTTCGGGGAGACATATTATCGTTTGGCAAAAAGTGGTCTCAAAAGCGAAGCCGAGAATCTCTGGATCAATAAGGACTTGTTTCCGATTAAATACGTCCATCCAAACTGGCACAGAATCAGGAGGGCTGCTGAAATTAAAGCTAGCTATGCCGTGTCATACGCTGACGCCTTTTATATCTCATTGGCTCTCGAGCTAAACGCTAAAGTAATCACCGGGGATCCGGAGTTTAAAAAGATAGATGACATCGAGCTTATATGGGTTGGCAAATAATGAAAACGAAAGAGAAAACATGCCGATTTTCTTTCAACGATCATACAACGGAAGTTCACCTAATAGGGTAATCTTTAGTGATATTATCATATTGATATTTAAGGGGAAATATTTCATTTGGAGAGCTTTTGCCTTGCGACTACACGGTATTTTTTTGCAGAAAGAACCTCTGGCAAACTACCCGAGATAGCCTCAAGAAATGACTTTGCCTTTCCGATACCGGAAGGCTCCTCAGAATACTTCTTTCAAGACGTGTAACATTTTTGCGTCTCATAATTTTCATGTTTTGATTTGTCCGTTTTTAGTCCGCCAGGGGCGGATTTACAATCCTCCGGAGGCGGACCTTTGGCCCTGAGTTACGTTTTAAGTTTTAAGTTTTACGTGAGAACAGCTTGCCGCAACGCGGCAGAGCTCATTTCTGCAATCGCCGGGCGCCGATTGGAGAAATGAAAAAAGTTTTTCTTTGCGTACTTTGCTTGCGCTGTTAAATCCCATTGGGCCATTTAACCGGGGCGTCTTTGCGGTTCAAAGCAAAGCGGTGCCCTGAGCCTGCCAAAGGGTTGTAGATTTTCTTTGTGTTTGACTTTGCTTTCCACCTGATATAATAAACGTATTAATTAATGCAGCATAAT
>JALXAI010000571.1 GCA_026992215.1 Desulfobacterales bacterium
GTTGCAGGAAATGGACCTTGTAATGATTTTAACGGATCACTCCGACTACGACTACGAATGGATAGTCAAAAACTCGCAACTCGTCCTTGACACCAGGAACGCGACAAAAGACGTGAAGGCAGGTCGAGAAAAGATCGTCAAGGCTTAACCCCTTATTCCGGCATCGGTAGAGGGAATGCCAATTTAAATACTTTCCGGGAGAAAAGTTGTGAGGTTGTTGAGTGCCATAATGTTCGTGCCAAGATTTGCACGTTAATGCTCATCACAGGCGGGGATCGACCCTCCGGAGTCGGATCCACGACCCTCCGGAGGCGGATCCACGACCCTGAGAGGAGTTTTAAGTTTTACGTTTTATTTTAGTTAAGAACCACCTGCCGCAAAACTGCACGGCTCATTTCTGCAATCGCCGCGCGCCGATTGGAAAAATTACAAATTTTGTCTTTGTAAACTTTACCTGCCCTCTTAAATCCCATTGGGTGGTATTTAACGCGGGCACTTTATGCTGTTTCAAAGCAAAGCGGTGTCCTGAGCTTGCCGAAGGGCGCTGTCCTGAGCCTGCCGAAGGGTCGCACCCTTTATTTTGGTTACCTCTCTGTTGCCGTGAACAGTTCCGGCGAAAAGGTGCCTCCGGTCACATCCCCAGAAGATCCATCAATCTGTTTCTGTTTTCGATATAGTCATCGGTGAAAAGCGGCTTACACCGCTCAAGTTCAGCCTCTCCACCGGCGAGCTGCGTGGCAAAGACAAAGCAGCTGGAAGCACCGCATTCCTTGCAGTTTGTTTTTGGTAGCAGTTTATAAATTTCCATTGCCGTGGGAGGTTTCTTCGCTTCCTCGCTGGGAGTTATTTCATTCCTTTTCTCCCACGTGCTATTAATCAAATCAACTATTTCCTTAATTACCTTTTTCGCCTCTTCCCGGTCCGCCAGGCTGGTGGCTCCTATTTCCATCGGCCGTACCGCGATCCTTCTGTTGCCCTCCCTCCAGATAAGGGTTTTGGTAGACGGATCATAAAAAGTCTTTTTAATGACAGCGTTCAGGTAAGGGATTACTGCTGATATGTCTTTCGTCAGAAAAGCCTTGGCACTCCAAGTGGGCGATCCCGGAATACATGGCGGCTCGAATACTTCCAGACGATAGTCTTCAACCAGCATTTTTCCCACCTCCATTATCTGGAAAGTTCTAAGATCTCCCACTGTTAATTTAAGATACTTGCATAAAAAGTCAAATCTCCGTAGACACTTTTTAGTTTTATGCCGGTTGACTTGGGCTGGTTTGGGTGTTTCAATAACATTGAAACGTGACGAAGAGGGACGGAAAGAGTATTCATGCGGAGGACTGAAATGGAAAAAACCTGCAAGCTGACGGTTTATTTATCAGTATTTCTTTTAATTTTCCTGGTCTTGAGCCGTGTAAGCATGGCATACAGTGATATTGACACTGAAGACGGGGATGACACCTACGATATCCAGGTATTGAAACCAAACGGAGGGGAAAAACTTGTGGCCGGCCAAAACTACCAAATATCGTGGTTTGCCGGTTCAGCCATTGAATATGTCAGGATCGAGTATTCACCTGATGGAGGAAAGACCTGGAGGGTTATAGCTAACGATGTCAAGATGGAAGATACCTACGGTTACTTTACCTGGAAGGTGCCATGTACCATTTCGGATAAGTGCGAATTAAAAATATCGAATCCGTTTGGTACCAGGTACGACTACAGCTTTGGGATGTTTTCCATTGTAGATAACCAGCCTCCAAAGCTTTCTCTATCTGTTCAAAAGAAAAGCCTGTGGCCGCCGGATCACAGGATGGTTGACATAGGACTAAAATACAGCGTGGTGGATAATTGTGATCCCGGCCCCGAGGTCAAGATCAAGATCACCAGTGATGAGCCCACGGCTTCCGATGAATCGTCGGGAGGCGCAAGGTATTACCCTGACGCCATCATAAAAAAAGGCGGCAGGGTATTTCTCAGGGCCGAATGCTCCGGAAACGGAGACGGCCGGGTATACCAGATAACGATAATTGCCAGGGATTCCTCGGGAAACTCCGCCAGTTCCAGCGTGTTTGTAAGGGTAAACAGAAAGAAAAACCTGGTCGCGGTAAACTCGGGCCAGTACTACGACGCAACAGCCAGGAATTAGGGAAATTTCAAAACCTGTCTTTAATTTCGTCCCATTTCAGGGCTACTCCGCGCAGCCAGCCGCGGAGGTATGCGGCTTTTTCGGGAGAGCTGCTTTCAAGCTCTTTGAGGCGGTCATGCAACAGTGAATCGTAAATTTCTCCCGGAATTATTTCGTCAAGATTGAAACGTTCGGAAAACTCATCAAGCTTCTTATATATGTTAACTGTTTCCATGAAAGCCCGGTAACTGAAGTTCCCGGCATCTTTCTTTCCATCTTCAGTCCCGCGATTTTCCCATAGTTCTATGTAGTCCGCCATTTTTATCTCTACTCTGCCCTCTTCCCGCCGTTTTTCAAGTTTTTCAATTTCCCTTGAAAGTGCCCTGGAACATATTTCGGAAACATCGATTTTACCCTTCAAGCTTTCGACTTTTTCAAAAAGATCGTCGGGTAAAAGCACCACGATTCCTTTAGCCACGAAACCCTCCTTGTCCTTGAAACTTCGAAAATTTTATCACAGATAGGCAGCCTTAAATCAAAATAGTGGCAGCCCGGGGATAAGACATCAGATCTCCAATACAACTTCAGGAAACCATTCCCGCGCTCTTGTCTTATTCTAATACTTTTTTGTCGCAACCTCCAGGCAACAGGTTACCAGTACTGGCAGTTATGATGCCTATCATGATTACATCTGATCACGCCAGCACTTTTTACCCCTTGCGATTAATGGCGAGGTAAAACAGGGGCACAAAGCCGGATATTATCTACGAAAGCAGTGCCATCGGTGACGTATCTGCGCTCTTTCTCTTCTTGACACCTGGCCGGGTTTATCATATATGAACAGGGACACTAAAATTGTTACTCACCCTTAACGCTGCTTTGCTGGACACGATCTCCATTAATGTAGGCATGTACTGTTTCGGCTTAGGTTTATTTCCAACTAGTTCTGCAAAACTCATCGAGGAGGTTGCTGTGAAAGAGCTAATTGAAACTATTGCTAAAGCACTTGTCGAACATCCAGATCAGGTCGAAGTAAAAGAGATATGCGGGAAACATACTTCTGTTTTCGAACTTCGAACGGCGAAAGAAGATCTGGGAAAGGTCATAGGTAAAGAAGGAAGGAATGCTCAGGCTATCAGGACGATTCTGAATGCGGTGTCTACGAAACACCGTAAACGCTCGGTATTGGAGATCGTTGAGTAGTGGGTCATATGGCAAAAGATAATACACCGGAATGCTTTGGAGATCCAGACACCGTTTCTCCAATTGGCAAAGAAGGGTTTCCGGAGCCCCAGGAGAAGTGTCTGGCATGCACACATCTGAAACCGTGTCTGAAGGCAGCATGGATCAAGCGTCATCCTGCGGAAGATTACAAGTTTAGTTTTGAAGAAAACAGCACTATTACCAGGATTAGCAGGTTCTGCAAGAGATGGTCTCGGCTTAAGCTCGAGCAGAGCGAACATTGATGAGCAATTCTTTCAGGTTTCTTCTTTATCATCAGGGAGCGCTGGGTGATTTTGTTCTAGCGCTTCCAATACTGGAATCTCTTCACTTTAAGTTCCCGAAAGCAAGGTTTACAATAGTAGCCAGTAACGACAATCTTGGTTTGATTGCTTCAAGGCCTTATCTGGAGAAAGCCGTATCAAGGGATCTTTCGTGTCTTGCCATCCTTTTCCAAGATGCCCCCTCGGATATGAGAAACCTGGAAAGAATACTTGAATTTCCTTTTGATCTGGCGTTTCTATTCGGACAAAGCAACCTTCCGACACTTGCAAAAAATATTTCTCTGCAAGGAGTCGGCACGGTTTACCAAATATCTTCATTTCCCGGGGCACACCACAGGGAACATGTAACGGATTTCTTATATAGACAGTTCTCAAGGCAGGGGCTGAGCCTGCCGAAAAAGAAAGCCGTGGTGGATCCCCTCGAAGCCGAAAAGCGGAGAGGAACAGATTATGCTGGATATTTGCTTAAGAATTTTAAAGAAATAGTGGTTCTCCATCCAGGTAGCGGGAGTCGCAAAAAAGTCTGGCCGCTGAGGTACTGGAAGGCACTTATGGCGTTATTTGAACGGAATAAACAAATAGCCACGGTCATGCTGAGTGGTCCCGCAGATGGCGAGATAACGGCGAAATTGTTCCGCAATGATACCTCTACGCGCCTTCACATGGTCAAGAACTGGTCTCTGCCCGAAGTCGTTGGCCTGTTGGAAAAGGCCTCCCTTTACATGGGAAACGATTCGGGCATCAGTCACCTGGCGGCGGCAGTTGGAGTATCGAGCATTGTTATCTTTGGCCCCAGCGACCCGCGAGTGTGGGGCCCACGTGGTGAAAATGTGACCATAGTAAGAGAAACATGGTCATATCCCGAGAACATGCTACTGGAGAAAAATTCTTCCGAGGTACGAATCCCGGATCATGTCATAAATGCCATAAAGTCCGCTATGTCTCCAAAGGATCCTCCTTCCTTGATACCTACGGCCTAACCGCGTAAGCAATAAGAAATTGCCAAAATTTTAGAAAAGAAGAACAGTCAATAGATTTCTTCATATTTATTTGCAAAAGATTCGCAGCACGATGCAATATTAAAATCTCCTCTTCTCAATTACCTCATCCCAGGTATTTACCCTTACTCTTGCCCTTCTTCCTCCCGTGCTCCGTTGAAACCACAAACTCGGGTAAGAATCAGGGGACCCTGAACACCAGGTGTTTCGAGGACCACCATGGCACTTTTCTGTGGGAAACGGCTGCTAGCCACCCGCCACAGCACTTTGGTGCCGGGCAACTCTTCCCCCCTCAAGTACCAGATACTATCCGTGGAGCTTTTTGGCCAGCTCAGCTACCAGCTTCCCGTAGTCTCTGCATTCCTCAATGTCCTTTTCCGTCGGTTCTCCAATGGCAACAGGGCCGTAGTGGTTGCCTGTGCATACTCCCGGGATAATCATGCCATGAATTAGCCACGCCTCAAGAATGCTCATTATGGTGGTTTCGTTTCCTCCACCTATCATTCCTGACGATGTAAAGGCACCCCCCACCTTACCTTTCATTTTTTTGAAGTACTTGACGCTTTCGTCAATCAAGTCCTTGCAAGGAGCGGCCAAGGTTCCGAAGTAAGTGGGACTCCCCATGATAATCGCGTCAGCAGCGAACATGTCATCGATAGTAGTGTTTTTGATCTTTTTGAGTTCGGCCACGGCTCCCTCTATTTGAGCCCCGGCAAAAATCGCTTCCGCCATCTTCCTGGTATTCCCGCTTCTGGAATAATACGTTACAAGAATTTTTGCCATGATTTCCTCCCCAAAAAATTAAATTTAATTTTTCTATTTACTTAGGTTATACTAGCAACGTAGAAATTAAGAGTCAAACGCGTAACAGAAGCGGGAGTAAACTTATGAGAGCTGTGATCGGAAAGTTGCACCTGGTGTTTGTGACACTTGCGGTGTTGCTGGTGGCAATACCTTCATTTGGTGCTGAAAAGCCACTCGTGAGCCCCTCGGGCACCAAACAAGCAGATGAAAAAAAAGCGATTGACCAGAAATCCCCGGTTAAAGAGCCTCCCTACGTTATCGAACGAGCGGTAATGTGCGAAGATATCCAGGATATGGAACCTGTAAGAGAAGCGATAGTCTTTTCTGTGGAGAAGGGACATATTATATGTTTCACCGCAGTAAAAAATATAAAACGCAGGACGTTCCTGATCCACAGATGGATACACCAGGATGAAGTGACTACGACCATGAAACTCAAGCTAAGGCCTCCGTACTGGAGAACTTACAGTAAGATTCAGCTCCGGGAGACTGACAAGGGGCCATGGAGGGTGGAAATTCTGGATCCGAAGGGAAATATTTTGAAAGTGTTACGTTTCAGCGTGACAGATTAATCACATAGTATTATATTAAAATAGTATATAATAGCCCTGGTTTTAATACAGGCTTCACCATGCTGTTTATGGCCCTCGTTAGCATGACAATATTCTCCACAGCATTTGTGGCTACCTGATAAAGCGGATTTCTAGGGATATACTTCATAAAAGACGCGGCATCAAAGAGTTCAATGAATGATCAGGCAAAATCTGTTCATCACGGATGAAAGTGTCTTTTGTGGACATATAAGTGAATTCAAGCGATTGTTTCGTTCTTACAACGCCGGATATACAGGGGATGATTTTGACAAGAGGTTAACGTGGAGATAGTACCAAAAGTACTCCAGGTATTGAGAACTATCCGTGTAAAGGACGTGGTTGATATCGGTATCGTCAGCTTTGTTCTTTTCCGTTTCTACATGGTGTTCCAGGGAACCAACATATGGAGAATCCTGGTCGGACTCTCCATCCTGTGGCTTCTTCAATACCTGGCAGCTTCCGCTGGAATAATCCTCACAAGCTGGGCCTTGCAGGGTATTACGGCAGCTGCCGCGATCATTATCATCGTTGTTTTCAGAAACGAGATAAGAAGTGCGCTCCTGGTGACCAACATTTCGAGCTTTTTCTGGGGTTCTCCCAGGCACAGGAAAAAGGCCACATCGCCGGATATTATCACGGATTCCGTATACTACCTTGCGAGAAACGGTATAGGGGCATTAATCGTTTTTCCGGGCAATGAGGATATATCGGAACTTTTGAGCGGAGGGATAGAGTGGGACGGGAAGGTAAGCCAGGAAATGATAGTAAGCATTTTCCAGACTTCCAGCCCTGTTCACGATGGCGCTATCATTATTGAGGGAAACAAGATTAAGAAAGTGGCCACAATTCTTCCGCTGACTCAGCGCCAGGATATTCCAACTTTTTACGGTACCAGGCATAGAGCCGCCCTGGGGCTCGTGGAACAGTCTGATTCCCTGGTAGTGGTTGTATCCGAAGAAAGGGGGGAAGTTTCTGTTGCGAAAAACGGCAACATTAAGTGGATCAATCGACCTCAGGATTTCAAGAAGGTTTTGATGGACCACCTTGGGCTGGAAACACCATCAAAGCGTCCCTGGCGAAAAATAATTTCTCAGGCCCTCATTTTTTCAGTATTTTTGACTATTACCGTCGGCGTATGGTATGGATTTACCAGGTCAAGAGACACGCTAATTGCCGTAAGCGTGCCGGTGGAATACATAAACAGGCCTCAAAAATATGAAATTCTTGATACTTCAACCAACGAGGTAAAACTTGAGATAACGGGACCGAGCAGGCTCGTGCGAGGTCTCAGGCCGGAGCAGGTGGTAGTCAGGGTCGATCTGTCCACGGCAGCAGAAGGTGCCAACACGTTCCCGATAACCAAGGAGAGTGTCTCAATACCACCGGGGTTGACGCTCGTTAAAGTCAGACCGGGCTCTGTGACTGTTGTTCTGGATATCGTGATTACCAAGGAAGTTCCCATACAGGCGCAGTGGGTCGGGAAATTGCCACCGGGCAAGCGTCTCGTATCAGCCCTTATCATGCCTCCTTCTGTTAAAATAGTGGGGGGGAAGGCCGTATTAAAAAAGGTTCAGACCATATATACCTCCCCCATACGGTTAAATGATCTCGTAAAATCGGGGACGGTTACCGCAAAACTGGTACTGGTACCAGCGTCCATCGATCTGGCTCCGGGGGAAAAGAACGTGGTTGTGATATCATACATCATAGTGGACGATAACCAGCCGCCGGAGACGGAATCGGCTGCAAACTAGTCGCCTTGAGCGTCTTGAACTGATTTATTGTTATGTTATAATATTGCAGCAAAAAACCTGATAAAATCGGGTATGTTAGCAAAATCAGCGCCCTTACTTCGGGTGCTGATTTCAACTTTAAGTTGGCAAAGATGTGAAAAAGTGGTTATATATGATGTAGGGTACAGGAGGAAACCCTGCTCTAGAAATAACCAAGGAGGTTTTTGAATGTCTAAGAAACGCAACGAGCGGAACGGGGAGTTAAAATGTTCGTTTTGTGGGAAAAATCAAGATGAAGTGAAGAAGCTTATTGCCGGGCCTTCTGTTTATATCTGTGATGAGTGTATTGAACTGTGCAACGACATCATAGCGGAGGAATACGAACGAGAAGACGCTGAAAGAAGCAAGGCTATTCCTAAGCCATCGGAAATTAAAGCATTAATTGATGAGTACGTGGTGGGGCAGGAACAGGCGAAAAAGATCCTTTCGGTAGCCGTTTACAACCACTACAAGAGGATTGAGACACATATTGACACCGAGGATGTTGAAATCCAGAAGAGCAATATCCTCATGATTGGCCCGACCGGGTCCGGCAAAACATTGCTGGCTCAAACCCTGGCGCGGTTGTTGAAAGTACCCTTCACCATAGCGGATGCCACAACGCTGACGGAAGCCGGGTATGTGGGTGAAGATGTGGAGAATATAATCGTAAACCTGCTTCAAGCCGCGGACTACGACATAGAAAAGGCATCTCGAGGAATTGTTTATATCGACGAAATCGATAAGATAGCCAAGAAATCGGACAGTCCGTCCATAACCCGTGATGTATCGGGAGAAGGTGTTCAGCAGGCATTGTTGAAGATCCTCGAAGGAACCGTGGCAAACATCCCGCCGAAGGGCGGAAGAAAGCACCCTCAGCAAGATTTCCTGAGGATCGACACAACAAATATCCTTTTCATCTGCGGTGGGGCTTTCAACGGGCTGAGCAAGATAATCAAGTCCAGGATCGGCGTAAAGGCCATGGGATTCAGCGCTGACATAAAAAGCGAAAAAGAAGAACAGGTTGGAGATATCCTTCTCCACGTGCAGCCGGAAGACCTTATAAAGTACGGACTTATTCCCGAATTTGTCGGAAGGCTCCCGGTTATTGCCACTCTCGGTGAATTGACCGAGGAGGAACTTGTCACGATATTGACGGAACCCAGAAATGCCCTGGTAAAACAGTACAAGAAACTTTTCGAAATGGAAAACATCAACCTGAGGTTTACCGACGGTGCTCTGAGAGCCATCGCACAGGAAGCGATGCGAAGGAAATCCGGTGCGAGGGGCTTGAGGTCGATTCTGGAGCACATAATGCTCGATATCATGTATGAAATACCGTCGCAAACCGATATTCAGGAATGCGTAATCAGCGAGGATGTTATTTTGAGGAAAGAACGTCCTTTAATGCTTTACCAGAAAACGGCCGAAAGTGCCTAACGCCAATAGAAGGAAGAGGACAGGTAATATTAACATGTTTGGAATAAACAGGAACAAAGATAGCAGACAAAATGACATTAAATCGTGCGCCAGTGTAGTTCTTCCACTGCTTCCCTTGAGGGATATCGTGGTTATGCCTCACATGGTAGCGCCCCTGTTCGTGGGCAGAAAGCGTTCCATTAGAGCGCTGGAACGCGCCATGGGAGTGAACAAGCAAATCTTTCTGGCCGCCCAGAAACAGGCCAACCAGGATAATCCGAAAGAGAATGATATTTACAGGTGGGGGAGCATTGCCACCATACTCCAGTTGCTCAGATTACCCGACGGAACGGTAAAAGCTCTGGTGGAAGGCAAGGCTCGAGGTGTGATCGATCACTACCTGCCTCATCCTGACTTTTTCCAGGTTGAGGTACAGGAGTTGATTGAACCGGAAGTTTCCGGGCCCGAAGTGGAAGCATTGAGGCGAAGCATCTGCAGTTCCTTTGAAGCTTATGCCAAACTAAACAAGAAAATAACCAATGACATGGTGGTGGCTATCTCCAGCATCGATGATCCTTCTCAACTGGCGGACACCGTAGCTTCGCATCTCACGCTCAAACTGGAAGACAAACAAAAATTGCTCGAAACCCTGTCTCCTTTAAAGAGACTCGAAAAACTTCTGGGCTATATAAATGCCGAGATCGAGATCATTCAGGTAGAGCAGAGAATCAAGAACAGGGTCAAGAAGCAGATGGAGAAAAACCAGCGGGAGTACTACCTGAATGA
>JALXAI010000572.1 GCA_026992215.1 Desulfobacterales bacterium
CACTTGTTGACGTCAAAAGCTACGTACCTCATGGCATTAATCCTTTCTCAAGGAGCTCCCTTGACAGTGATGCCTAAAAAGACATCTCCTTCAGAATTTCTCCCACTTCCGCGGGCTTCATAGCCACTTTTGCCCCGGCGGATTCAAGGGCTTCGGTCTTGCTCTGAACACTCCCCTTTCCGCCGGTGATAATGGCCCCCGCATGCCCCATCTTTTTCTCCGGCGGGGCAAAACGGCCGGCAAGGAAAGCAATGAGCGGTTTCGTGAAACCGCCCCGCTTTACCAGCTCTGCGGCTTCCTCCTCCATGGTGCCCCCCGCTTCTCCCACAAGCACAACTGCCTCGGTTTTCGCGTCTCTTTCAAACAGCTCAAGAACCTCAGCCGTTCTCGTACCAGGCACAGGATCACCCCCGATACCTATAACACTGGTCTGCCCCAGTCCCGCACTTACAATATGACTGGACACCTCATTGGTAAGGCTTCCGCTTCTTGTTACAACACCTATGGGACCCGGCCTGTAGACGTAGTCCAGCCAGAACGGAATGAATCCGAGCATCGCTTCACCTATGGTAGCACTCCCGGCGGTATTCGGCCCGAGAATCATCGCGCCGCATTCTTTCGCAAAAGTTTTCATCTCGAGCATATCGTGAACGGGCACGTGCTCAGCCAGAATGACCATGGTTTTTATACCCGCATCCAGAGCTTCGAAAACAGCGTCCTTGGTAAAGGCGGGAGGAACAAACATCACGGATGTATCACACCCCCTTTCTTTCACGGCTTTCCTCACACTGTTGTAAACCGGAACCCCATGGACTTCCTGTCCCTCTTTTCCAGGTGTCACCCCGGCAACAATCTTCGTTCCCGCCTTAAGCATGCGCTCTGTCCAGAAAGTCCCCTCCCTGCCGGTTATTCCCTGCACAACAACCCTTGTTTCAGAGGATAAAATAATTCCCATGAGATCTATGCCTCCGCTAATTCCACGGCCCTTTTCACTGCGCCTTCCGTATCGTTGTACGTTTCTATTCCGATAGCCTCGATCATCTCCCTCGCCCTTTCCTCCCCCGTGCCACGCACGGCCATAATGATAGGGACCTCCGGTTTGACCTCCCGAATAGCCTGCACCACTCCTTCCGCAATGGTATCGGCCCGGGCAAAAAGACCGAAGGTTACAAGGAGGAGAACCTTAAGACCCTTGATTTTCAACGCTATTTTCAGGGCGTTGGCAGCGTTCTTGTAATTGGCTCCACCAAAATCGAGAAAGTTGGCCGGATTGCCACCGTTTAACTTTATGAGATCAAGCGTGGTCATGGTAAGACCCGCTCCGGTACAAATAACGCCAATGTTTCCACCTAGTGCCACGTAGCTGAGCCCGAGTTTGAACGCTTCGTATTCAAGGTCATCGTCAAACTGCTCCCGGCCTCGCTTAAACTCACGGTGCCTGAAAAGGGCGTTGTCGTCTATCCTGAACTTGGCATCCGCAGCCCACATCTTGCCTTCCGAATCGATGACAAGCGGGTTAATTTCCACCAGCTCCGCATCGTAGGAACGAAATAGCCGGTACATGGTTGCAAGAATCTTCGAGGCACTCCTGGCCGCGTCCCCGCCAAGACCAATGTCCGTTACGATGTTTCGTACCTGGAAAGGAAGTAAGCCCTTGAAGACGTTAACTTTTTCAGTGACAATCGCTTCAGGCCTGGCTGCAGATAGCTCCTCGATATCCATGCCACCCTCGCCGCAAGCCATCATAATGGGGCACCCCGAAGCAGGATCAATGGTTACAGCCGCGTAAAGTTCTCTTTCGATACTGAGAGGCTTTTCAAGCAGCACCGAATTGATCTTCTCGGAGCTGAACTTTTTGCCAATCCATTCAGAAACGGTTTCCTTTATCTTGCTCCAGTCGTCCAGCTTTTGAATAAGCCCCGCCTTGCCTCTCTTCCCGGCTAGCACCTGCGCCTTCAACATCACCGGCACTTTCATCGTTTCCGAACACCTCTCGACATCGTCCGGAGAAGCGACTACAATTCCATCCGGGACCGGTATTCCGGCCTGTTTAAATATTTCTTTACCCTGATACTCGTACAACTTCATAAATTCACCTCGACGTTTGCACGGGCTAAACCATGTTGTACCCTATTTCGAAGGCCTGCCTGTTTTCTTCGTGAAACTTGGGCACTACGCTAAGCATAGTCTTGAGCATGTTCTCCTTGTCGAAGAAACCGGTGATCTTGGTCAGAGCTCCAAGCATGATTATATTGGCATAAATGGGCCTCCCGAGCTTTTCAACAGCGGTGTCGGTAGCGGGTACGGCAATCTGCTTGATGTCCCTGCTTTCGTCTATCTTGACGAAAGAAGGATCATAAAGGATGATGCCGTGGGTAACAAGGTGTCCGAACTGCTTGTAAGCCGCCGATGAAAACGCGCAAAAATAGTCCGGATCTTCAACCAGGGGGCTATCGATTTCTTCCTTGGACAGCACAACCTGGGTTCGAACGTAGCCTCCCCTCTGCTCGGTGCCATGACTCTTCAGCATTGTCACCCTAAAACCCTGGTGCACGGCACCCAGCCCAACTATTTGCCCCAATCGCACCACTCCCTGGCCACCAAAGCCGCTAACCAGTATTTCAACGCGCTCCTTCATTTTGATACCTCCTGTGAATTTCTCCGACTTTTTCCCTCATGACCTCCGAAAACTCAGGCCTGGAATTGCTCGCATCATGATAAATCCCGGTTTTCCAGATCACCCCTTCTCGTTCTTCACCCAGAGGAGCAGCGCGTTCTTTAATCCACCTGAATATGTCCACGGCTCTTCTGGTTCCGAGGGCATTGTTTCCGAAGTTCGTGGTGCAGGGATAAATAATATGGACCAGCGAGAATCCGTTATTGTTAATAGCCTTCTTAAAGGTTTCAACCAGGGCAGCACCGTCCATGCTGACATGCCGGGCAAGAAAAGTGGCGCCGGCCTCCTTCAGGATGTTAAGAACATCCATTTTTTCTC
>JALXAI010000573.1 GCA_026992215.1 Desulfobacterales bacterium
GCGTTAACAGGGGGACGTAGACGTGTGTCATTCGCTTGATGAATGAAGGCTGGAAAACCGAAGCCGCGTCAAGCAGTAAAATATCCAGGTTATTCAGCCACGCATACAAAACCAGGACTGCAATCGGCATAAATCGAGCAAGATTGCCAAGAACGGGCATGGCCACGCTATCGTAGACAAAGGACGATACCTGGTGATTCCATATTCCTATCAGGCCTATGCCGGTTAGTTGGGGAGGTACTGCAAGAGGAATTATAACGACAAACCATAAAAACAGCTTAGCAGCAGTGGACTTTTTCAGTTTGAGCGCAACAGCCAGACCGATAGGTACGGAAACAAGCGAAGCCAGTGCCGCGATAACCACGGTATGTTTGAACTCATCGTACGAACTTACAAGGCAGTGCTTAATCGCCGGCAAACCCGGCAACATTGACGCGGCACTGACAAAGGGCAGTGCTAGCTGGATAACAACGAGCAATAGGGCTCCCTTTTGAAGCGAACGAACCCAGCCCGGCAAACCGGCAGGTGTTCGCCATGGAGAACCTTTCCCCGTTTTTCCTAGAAATTCTTTCAACCCCAGTTGCGCTCCCAGGATAACCAGGAAAGCTATCAGAAGAAGAGGAATGGCAAGAAGAAAAGCGTCTGCAGGCTGATGACTGGCGCTGTAACGAGCAAAGATTTCCAGTGGATACGTCTTAAGCAGCAGCAGGGAAGGTATACTAAAATTAAGCAGGCTGAGCAGAAATATAAAACTCCATGCCGAGAAAACATGCGAAGATACCAGCGGGGTGGCTACTTTTAGTGTTACATCAAGATCACTCTTGAAGATTCTTCCTGCGTCTATAAATGATGAATCGATGGCCTCGAACGCGGAAAGCCCTAATAAAAAGGCAATGGGCATAAAAACCAACGTTTCCACCCACCACGCGGCCCAAAAACCCTGGAACGTCAAACTACCCGGTCCCGCATTCATCAGGCCGGCATTAAGCCGGGAAAATGGGACGCTCCAGGACAGAACATAATCGTGGAATGGTACCAGTAAAACAAGCCACACGAGGTACCGCAGTGTTTTAAACCGGGTTCTCGGTCTCTGCCACAGATAACTCGCAGCCAACAATCCGAGCAGTGTTCCAGCAGTGGCAACTGACAGCGACAGTGTTAACGTACGGATCAGCAGAACAAGCCTCGTGCCGGTTGGTATCATCAGTTTAAATGAAGAAGGGAAATTAACCGCGGCTGAGAAAAGCGATGTCAGGGCAAGATAAAGGATAGGAGAACAGCAAATTACCACGAAAACAACGAACATGAAGGCTGATATGACCTTAGCAAAAGATAATCGATGTTTGCATAGATAAAACAATTAGCCTAAAACCTTCCTAGCTTTATCGTCTCCGGATAGACAGCCTGGCGATGTTCCAGCATTCTTTTTTGCTTGAAACATTACCTTAGCGCACAAAAATTTCTTTCAGCTCTGACATGGCCTCTTCCAGGTGTTCGCAAACTTGTTCCGGAGTCAGTTGCATCTTCTTGATCTGCCGGGCACCGAAACACCTATTCCGGGATTTGCCGCGGTGAACTCGCTCGTACGACCACCCCATTTGAAACAATCTTTCCTCGACTTTCTTGCTCAGCAGGTAGTCGATTAACTTTTTCGCGTTTTCCGGATGCGGGCAACGAGCAATCAACGAAACGGTACCTGGAATTATCAGAGTTCCCATTTGTTCGCGCCCCTGATCGGGAAAAATCACCTTTATATGGGCTCCCTTTAAAATTGCCGCACATGCGTCATCGGTATCGGTTAAACCGACCGCCGCTTTCCCGGATGCAACCATGTCCCGAACAACGGAATTCCCGGAGACAATATATGCCCCCGAAGATGCAAGGTACCGGAAAAATTCCCTGGCTTTCGGACGCCCCAAAGCGGTATAAATTGCAGCAGCATGAGTGGCGCTTGTTCCGAAAAGGGGATAGGCAACGGCCACTCCCATGGAATTGAACCTTCCATTTATAAGGTCGAATATTGACGTCGGAAAATCCGGAGTCGAAACCAGGTCCGTGTTAACGATAATTACGCGGGCACGGGCTGAAAAGCTCGTCCAGTATCCGTCCCTGTCCCGATAAATGGAGGAAATTTCCATCGCCTCAGGCGAATGGTACACGTCAAGCAGCCCCTTTTTTTTCAATAAAAGTGTCTGCGCAAACTCTCCATTCCAGAAAACATCCGCCCTGGGGTGGGAAGACTCGGCCATGATACGGTAAAAAAGCCCGGTGGTTTTTGCCGATTCCACGTCGTAGACGGGCAGAACCTTGATCCCCGTCTCTTTCGCAAACTCTTTCAAAATGGGTTCGGAAAACACCTGATCCACGGAAGTGTACACAACAACTTCAGGAGAGCTTGTTGCAGTACAGGATAGCAGAACCAAGATCAGGAGAAAAAGAATATAGCTACGGATGGCAAGATCTGGAAACCAGGATAATCTCAGCATAATTACCGGGAATCAGAGTGTCTGGTAGTGTAACAAACTTTATTGAAAAATCAGCTTTCATGAAAAACATACAGGCTGCGGTTCACTTCATCCGATGTCCGAGAAAAACTAAAAGAAAAGGAAAACACCACGACCTGTGATTACAACAATACCACGGTCTGCGATGTATTGAAACCGGTTATTGAAAAAAGGCGAACAGAGAGAGTTGACGCGATGATGTTCACGTTATAAAAAAGTTCGTCGGAACATTGTTTACCCTTTTCGGTAAAATTTCACTACAATCATGTCTCCAGAATTATGGGCTCAACAAAGAAAACAACTTGTCCGAACTGCAATCACAGATTCACCATAAGTGATAAGTACCGCACTCATCAAATATAATAAACGTATTAATTAATGCAGCATAATTTTCTTAATTGGTCATTAGGTTGAGAATACTTGTTCAAATGTCCTATGATTGCCTCCACGAGGCTTTTGAAGCTTTCAAAGTATCTGTTGTGCGT
>JALXAI010000574.1 GCA_026992215.1 Desulfobacterales bacterium
TTTGACTAGTCTTTTTCGGATCCCAGGCCGTACTTGTTCAAGCGGTATCTGAAAGACCTGAAACTTATCCCCAGCAACTCGGCTGCTTGTTGCTTTGCCCCTCTGGTTATGGTCAGTGCCTGGGTGAGTAACTCCTTTTCTATGCTTGAAAGGAGGTCATCGAGCTTCAGTCCTTCTCTCGGAAGAACTATCTGCCCGGGATCGATCAATTCCGTGGTTTTCTTTTTCTTGTACGCAGAAAGGGTAAGACTGTCGGGAAGGACGATATTGGAGCTTTCAAGGGCCACGCTTCTTTCGATGATATTTTCCAGTTCCCTGACATTTCCCGGGAAATTGTAATCCTTTAAAATATCGAGGGCATAAGTGGAGATTTTCTTGATTTCTTTCCCAAACAGTCGGGAGTACTTCTCGAGAAAGTATTGGGCAAGGAGGGGAATATCCCCAGTTCGGTCTCTAAGCGGTGGTATCCTGATATTGATCACATTTAGCCTGTAAAACAAGTCTTCCCTGAAAGAACCATCGATTACTTTACTTTCGAGGTCCTGGTTTGTGGCGGAGATGAAACGGACATCGGCCTTGATATCTTCCGTGCCGCCGACCATCTTGTAGGTTTTTTCCTGGATCAACCTGAGAAGTTTAACCTGGAGTGGTGTACTGAGTTCACCTATTTCGTCCAGAAAAAGGGTTCCGCCCTTAGCAGCTTCCACCAACCCCGGTTTCGTGGACGTGGCCCCGGTAAAGGCGCCTTTTTTGTACCCGAAAAGTTCGCTTTCCATGAGGCTTTCGGGCATTCCTCCGCAATTGACTGCTACAAAGGGACCGTCCTTTCGATTGCTCTCCCTGTGGATTGCCCTGGCGACTAATTCTTTCCCCGTGCCGCTTTCCCCGGTGAGCAGGATATTGCTGGGAGTCGAAGCCACCTTTTTTATCATCTCGTATACTTTATACATTTGAGGGCTTTCTCCAACCAGCAGTCCGAAGTGCAGGATGTCCTTTGTAACTTTGCTTTCATCCCTGTCATGCTTACGGCTATCCAGGGCTTCCCGGATAACCTTCTTTATTTCGTCTATCCTGAAAGGCTTTGGCAAATAGTCGTAGGCCCCTTCCTTCATGGCCTGTACGGCGGTTTCCGCGCTCGCATACGCCGAGATCATAATTACTACCGTAGCAGGGTTTATTTCTTTTGATTTTTTCAACACCTTGAGGCCGTCGATGCCGTTCATTCTGATGTCTGTTATGATGAGGTCGACTGGTTCCTTTTCTAGAATAGCAAGGGCGTCAAAGCCGTTGCAGGCCGTGATCACGTTATAGCCTTCCTTAAGGAGCATGATTTCGAGGAACTCTCTCATGCTCAATTCATCATCAACCACCAGAACCTTTTCCATTTCCCAGAATACCCCTGCTTTTATAGATCTTTTTTCCTATATTAGTAGTTTTGAGCAGATTAAGCAAATCTAGATGGATTGGACGAAACACCATGGGCTTGTGCGGCGGGTAAAATATCTCCTTGTTCAAAGACGATGTGCCCCCTTTTAATGGTCATAAATATCTTCCCTCGAACCTTCCACGTGTGGAAAGGACAATTCCGGGACATTGAAAAAAACTTATTCACATCAATGCTATATTCGGCTTGCGGGTCTATTATGGTAATGTCTGCCTCTGCACCTTTTTGGAGGCTCCCGCCCGGTATGCCCAGAATTTTCGCGGGATTGCTTGACAGCTTTCTTACAAGTTCAAGGGGAGACAAAATACCATCCCACACCAGGCGAAGCGAGATGGGCAGTGCTGACTCGAGGCCAATCACTCCGTTTGCGGCGAACTCGAACTCTACCTCTTTTTCGATGGAGCTGTGGGGAGCGTGATCAGTGGCAATAGCATCAATGGTTCCGTCTGCCAGGCCTTCCCTTATGGCTTTCAGATCATCCTTTCCTCTGAGTGGCGGGTTCATTTTGAAATTGGTGTCAAAAGATAATAGTGCTTCGTCTGTCAGGGTAAAGTAATGGGGTGCCGTTTCTGCGGTAACCCTGATACCCTTTCTTTTTGCCAGTCTGATGAGTTCTACGGAACCGGCGGTGCTGACGTGGGCAATGTGAAGTTTTCCTCCGGTGAGTCCTGCAAGCGCAATGTCTCGGTATACCGCGATTTCCTCGGCTTCTCCGGGTATCCCCTTGAGGCCCAGCCTCGTGGAAACGGCACTTTCGTTGATTGCTCCACCTTGTGATAGCGATAGGTCTTCGGCATGGCTTATCACGGGAAAACCAAAGATCCTGGAATACTCCAAAACCCTTCTCATTAACTGGCTCGTTCTGACCGGATATCCATCATCGGTAACGGCTACCGCTCCTGCTTCGAACAGTTCCCCTATCTCTGCCAGAGTCTTTCCTTCCAGTCCTCTGGAAACAGCCCCCACCGGATAAACATTACACAACCCGCATTCCCTGGCTTTCTCCAGTATATACTCTGTCACGGCGGCGCAATCGTTTACCGGGTCTGTGTTTGGCATGCATGCAACCGAAGTGAAACCTCCAGCCACCGCCGCCATACTCCCGCTCGCTATTGTTTCCTTGTACTCCTCTCCCGGTTCGCGCAAATGAACGTGCATGTCAATCAACCCGGGAGTGACCCATTTGTCGGTGGCATCAATGATGACGTATTGATCCGAAGTAACCTGTGAGGAAATACCACGGCCAATGGCCGATATTCTTTCGCCGCTGACGATAATATCAAGGCTTTCATCAAGGCCTTTCTCCGGATCGAGCACACGTCCGTTCTTAATAACCAGGTTCACCTGTTCACCTCTGCATGTCGTAGAGCGTTACTCCTGTTGTTTAACCACGGAACCGATGGTCAAGTACAGGACAGCCATCCTGATGGCTACCCCGTTGTTCACCTGTTCAAGTATTACCGAATACGGGCCGTCTGCCACATCTGGAGCGATTTCAACGCCCCTGTTCATGGGACCCGGGTGCATGA
>JALXAI010000575.1 GCA_026992215.1 Desulfobacterales bacterium
GGAGTATGACAGTGTATATAACCCTGGGTGTGTACGATGTTGGTCAGTCCCGCACCGGTTCCGCCAATGGGGAACTTGTAGCTTCCCGATACGTGTTTCCGGCTCATCAGGTCTTTTTTCAGGGCTTCAACCTTTTCCAGGCTGTCTACCATGAACTCGATATTGTTTCGCGTGGTAAACCTTACGTAACCGTCGCAGTACTTATCAGCTATTTCGCAGATCTCGCGAACGTTTTCCGCTGTCATGAAACGGCATCCGCCGCATCTCACCGTGTATACCTTGTCTCCTGTCTCGGATACATGTACCAATACACCCGGTTCCAGGATTTCATGGTATTTCCACTTGCCGTAGTTCTTTTGAATTATCGGTGGAAAATACTGCCAGAAATGTCTGGGACCCAGGTCGGTGATTCTGTTTTCCATAGGTTTCTTCGGGTTGTATCTACCCAGTCTTTCCTGAGATAATGCCATGATATATTCCTCCTATTCCGTTGTTTATCTCTTGTGTCGTTTGCGAAATTCGTTGATGTCTCTCTGCCATCCGCCGGGTACGTCTTCTTCTTTCCAGAAGATGTACGGATTGGATCTCGGTTCTTTGACGATCTGCGGCATTGCAGGCAGCCCGAGAACTTCGATAAACTTCGGAAGACCATAACGCTGGATCAATTCACCAAGACGTTCACGGTTCTTGCCTTCTTCCATCCACCAATCCCAGACCTTTTCAATGATTTCCTTGATGTTGTCATAAGGATGTTCACATTTCATGAAAGGTATGGTCAGAACGGACATCTGGGCGCCTTCAAGAATAGGAGCTTTGGCACCAAAGAGGATGCTTACACCGGTGTCTTTGCCCGGCCACAGGGCTTGAGGCATAACATTTATGCAGTGCATGCAGCGGTTACATTCCTTGTTATCAATCATAAGTTTCCCGTCTTCCATCCACATGCACCTGGTGGGACAAAGGTTTATTACCTCTTTGTATATGTCGAACTTGCCCCAGTCTCTTCCCTTGTGAGCCCCACCGTTAGGCTCGATTTCACCGTTGATGTAAGCCTGCACGGCTTCCTGGTCGATCCTGATATCATCCTTCCATGTCCCGATAAAAGACATGTCGGCTCTCGCTATAGAAGCCACGCAACCATTGGGGCATCCGTCAAATTTGAACTTGAACTTGTACGGGAACGCGGGACGATGAAGCTCGTCCTGGTAATAAGTGGTGAGTTCGTAGCAAAGATCCTGGGTGTCGATACAGGACCATTCGCAGCGAGCCTTACCTATACAACAGGAGGGGGTTCTAAGGTTGGAGCCCGATCCGCCGAGGTCCTGCTGCAGTACGTGGGTCAATTCGAAGAAGATGGGTTCCAGCTGCTCGGTTATGGTTCCCAGAAAGATAATGTCACCGGTGGATCCATGGAAGTTGAACATTCCGCTTCCGCGGAATTCCCACAGGTCACAAAGGGTTCTGAGATAATCAGTGTCGTAAAACTTGCTCGCAGGCTGGTTAACACGCATCGTGTGGAAATGGGCTATATCAGGAAACTTTTCGGGGGAGTCGGAGTACCTTCCGATAACACCACCGCCATATCCGAAAACACCAACGATACCACCATGCTTCCAGTGCCCTTCACCGTGATCGAAAGACAGCTGCAACTGCCCGAGAGTGTCTTCGACGACGTACTTGCCGATCAACAGCCTGTCGTCGGCCAGCTTCCTTCTGTGAAGTGCTTCACGTTTCGCGTCTGCTACAAAGCTTGGCCAGGGCCCCTTTTCCAGCTCTTCAACGTCGGGAATGTCATACTTGCACTTGAACTCCTTGAGTTCCTCTTCCGTGTAATTGTTTAACTCTTCGTCCGTGTAGATCCGTAATTCATCGTACTTAAGCTTTTTTTGTGGTTCCTTCGGTTCGAACATTATTGTTGCCTCCTTTTTAGATCTGAGTTTTTGTTTTAAGGAGTTAACATGGGCTTTTGTGCTTACATTCACCTCCTCCCTCGATAAGTTCTTCCGCCCCTACTCCAAACGGGACTTTATTCTATTTGTGCTTTTTATCTTGAATCCAATCGACGCAACCATTGCAGAGACAATTTATCTCTCGCTTTATAGTCAAAATACCTTGAAATTGTCAATGAAAAAATCTGTCGGAAGCGATTATTTTGGCAGACTATGATCTTATTTTCACGAATTCGGGCGAAAAATCAAGCCTTAAATCCGGGTCGAAGCTCGTGAAAGTTCGCCCTAATTACAATCCCGGCGGAGGCGAGGATACCCGGATATTACAGGTTTTGTTGCTGGTTTCAAGTAAAAAAGCTCACTGTCATATGTTCGTCATTTTTGCTAAAATAAATAAATGTGGATTACAGTGTCCTGGTTTCCTTGCATCGCTTCGGATTGTTTCCCGCGGGACATCTACCTTTTTCTGGCGTGCTCTGCTCCTGATAGATTTCCAGGAAATGCGCCGGGGAGACGGAGAAAACACACGGAAAGAGCCGGCGAAAGCAGTTTCAGAAAAAGGGTAGGCTTACCGGTATATCCCAAGCCGTGGGGTGTCCCGTTCTCTGGAAGCCCTGTGCACTTGTGAAGGCGCGAAAGCCGGGGCAAGTTTGCAAGTGAAACATGGCTTAAAGCAGCGGGTTTTGCAATGTGGTCGAAGACAGCCCGAGGTAGGTGTTATTATGGGTATTTTCCCGGAAAAGCTGAACAACAGGGATGCTCTTGAGCTTCTGATCGAAATCCTGAAGGAGAAAGATGCGCAAAGACGCCAACTGAAAAGCAGGCGGGGAAAGCGGGTAAAGAATCCGCGGGACGCGAAAGAGATCTTTTCAACGATCAAGAAAATGGGAGACGAGTTTCTGGGACTTCGCGGCCAGGACATTGAGCCTCCTTCGATAGTTCTCAAGGAACACCTTGGATTGTTACCCAAGAAGGCTGTCAAACTTCACGTCCTTTACTGGGCCATCGGTTCCGGGATCCTGCTCCTGAACTCGCCTATACTTGAGCCTGGTGCGGCTTCGTGGGTGGTGAAGGGCTCTGTTGTTTTTCTCTTCGCTGCCCCCACGTTGATATCCAGGAGGGTGAAGCTTAATCTGGAACATGAATGCGGATACGTGAATGTGCTGGGGAAGGGCACGATTTACATCCATCAATTGCCGGTTCCTCAATTCCATTCGTACATCGCTCATGAATACGCCCACCACCTCTTTTTCTTCCTGGCAAGGTATAATACTCCAAGGTGGCAGAAAGAAGGCTGGGCGCGGCTTTTTCAATGGGAGCTCATGAAGAGACTCTTCGATGAAACTGGAGACGTGGCCTATCTTGTTCACGTTTTGGAACAAGTTGTGGGTGAACTTAAATTCGCATGCCAGTTGCTGGCTGCGATACTTCTCGCTAAAATTCCATGGAAGATCAGGGGGATCCCTACCATGTACAATCGCAACCCGCTGTGGAGAATTCTCACGGGCTGGCCAAGCTTTAACGTAATCAGGCTCATAGATCATTCGGTAGGCACGGCCGCCTATTTCTGGGCGGAAAGAAAAATGGGAATTGAGGAAATGCTAAAAACCAGGCTTTTTCTGGAGTTCCGATGACGAGCCATGGAACCTCTCTTTTTATACGAACAGTGGTTGCAGGGCAAGATGCTCGAATACCTCACCATCAGTTGTCCCCCGCGGCTCAAAGGACGCATCCTTACCATGAAACCGAAAGAATATGGCGCGGTATTGCTGCAGGCTTACCTTGGGGGCATTAACCTGGGAAGAATTGCAGAACTGGCAGGCCTGATATTGGAACAACTCGAGCGGTGGCGAAAACAACCGGAGTTTCTCCTCGCCATGGATTGGAGCAAAAACAGGTTCAGCTTGAGTTTCCGGGAGACAATATTGCTGAAGGATTTTACCGCATCGGAGTACCATGAAATAGCGGCAGAGTTTTCATTGCTCGAAGAATCCCTGAGAGTCAGCACGCGGGTCCCCCTTTATCATCGACTCAAGTCAGTGGGGCAGAGGCTTCTAAGCAAAAGGAAGTACGACCTGCAGATGGATAGCTACGACGTGGTCGTGTTCAAGAGACTCTTTTCATTTTTCCTGGCCCTCGAGTTTCACTGGCCTTCCCCTGCTTCACGCAAGATAGAAGGTGACTACATGGTACTTGCAAAAGATGCGGTCTGGCCGAAGGTGGGAGAGATTTCCTGGATAGGTTCCGAGATTGAACATGTACGGCGTTCCGAACCCATGGCGCAACTTGTGGAAGTCCTTAGCAGGCGCATAAAGGATCTCTTTGATTGCTTGCCAGAAGAACATGTCAGGTAGTCCGGTTCATGATTGTTCTGATATTGGTTGAGGTGGTTGAGAAAGAGGAAGGGGTTGAGATGGTTGAGGAGGTTGAAATAGGTTAAGAATGTTTGTGCCGCCGTGAGCTTGCAGAAGGGTCGGAGGATCAAAGATCCGCATCTGGAGGGTTGTAAATTCGCCTCTGGCGGACCGAAGATCGGTCTCCCGTGGATATGAACGAACAAATCGCGGCACGAAAATAAGACACGCAAAGATATTACGTGTCTTAAGGTAAGTATTCTGGTACCATCCAAATCTTTGAATGTAGCCAGGCTCCTTTGGATTTCCACCTTGAAAAATACCGGGAGGTTCATCGGGAATTTCCGGTTTTTGCTTCAGGGTGAGGGCAGGAAGGGGGAGATCCCACATTAATTGACGTTCCCTTTTCGCGGCAGTGGCGAAAGGATACAAGGTAATACTATTTTGCAAATTATTGTAATAATATGTTTTGCTTATCTCCCTCTGCCGATTCTTTTGTTCTTGACACGGCGAAGGAACGTGGTATATAGGGCAAACATTCACAAAGTGGTATGAATTTTAACTTGACACAGGACTGCAGTTTTTTTATAGTGCGTTTATTCACAAAACTCTCGATATCACCCGGTTCTTGCTTCGGCCGCTTAACAGGTGTATTTTCTGCCAGGGTAGGAATGGGAGGAGAAATTGGTCATTAAGCAGAAGGGGCGACAAACCCGATGACTCTCCGCGACCTGTTAATTAAACGTAAAGACGACATCGTAAAAGAGTGGTTTGATCTTGTCCTGGAGGCTTATCCGGATGAAAGTAAGGATTTTTTCAGGAAGCAACAGAACCGTTTTGCCAACCCGATGGGGCACAACATCAGGGAAGGCATATCGGGGCTCTACGATGTAATAGTCGACCATGGTTGTGACAGCGAAAAGGCGGCGCCGTTTCTTGATCAGATAATAAGAATCAGGGCGATTCAGGAGTTCCCACCGTCCGTTGCGCTTGCGTTTGTGCTTGAATTCAAAGAATTAGTAAGGCGGGAGGTGAGCGCGGGTCACGAGGAACTGAGCGAGGAGGTTAACAAACTGGAACAGAACCTGGATAAGCTGGCACTCCAGGCCTTTGATGTTTACATGGGGTGCAGAGAAAGGATATTCGAGCTAAGGGTTAACGAACTGAGAAACCTTATGTTTGGTGCGTTGGAAAGGGCAAATTTGGTTAGTTTTCCCGCGGAAGGGGAAAAAGAGGTTAAAGAAAACAAAATATAGAAAGAGCGAGGTGACGATAGATGAGCGCCCAAAAATCGATCCTTTATCCGCTTGTGGCTGTTTTGGTACTGATTTTAATTCCGGTGATAGGAGTTAAACTGGGGCTGAGTTATTTCTTTGCGGTAGTGGTACCCTACGCGGCTTTCATTACATTTTTCGGGGGTATCCTTTGCAAAGTGATAAACTGGGCACGGTCTCCTGTACCTTTCAGGATAACAACCACCTGCGGCCAGGAGAAATCCTTTGACTGGGTGAAGCACAACAAGTTTGACAATCCGTTTACCAACAGGCAGGTGCTTGTAAGAATGGCGCTGGAGGTTCTGTGCTTCAGGAGCCTGTTCAGGAATCTAAAGATGGAGATGAGAGAAGGGCCGAAATTGGCTTACGGTTCGGCGAAGTGGCTGTGGCTGGGAGCCTTGGCCTTTCACTGGTCGTTCCTTGTCATTCTCCTGAGGCACATGAGGTTCTTCGCTCAGCCTGTTCCCGGGTTCGTGGACGTACTTCAAAACGTGGACGGATTTTTCGAACTGGGAATTCCGCAGCTCTTTTTGACGGATGCCGTGATTGTTGCGGCTTTGACGTACCTGTTCCTGCGAAGAGTTGTGGTACCCCAGATCCGCTACATATCACTTCCTTCCGACTACTTTCCTCTGTATGTTCTCTTCGGGCTTGTTCTTTCCGGAATCGGGATGAGATATTTCTTCAGGGTTGACATTGTCAAGGTAAAGGAGCTTGCCATGAGCCTGGTAACTTTGAAACCTGCTGTGCCCGATGGAATAGGAACGTTATTCTACGTACACCTGTTCATGTTAAGTGTCCTCTTTGCTTACTTTCCGTTCAGCAAGCTAGCGCATATGGCGGGGGTCTTTTTAAGTCCCACCCGTAACCTGGCCAACAACAGCCGGGCCAAGCGCCATATCAACCCGTGGAATTATCCGGTCAAGGTTCATACTTACGAAGAATATGAGGAAGAGTTCAGAGAAAAAATGAAAGAAGTTGGGTTACCAGTGGAGAAGGAGTAAAAATGGCAGACATTCCAAAACCAGAAGAATTGGCAAAAATTGATCATACTCCACCTGAAACACCATGGATGGAAACCCCCACGGTGTTCAGGGACGGAATGTGGTGCTATGGGGCAAAGCCTCAAAACATCGAAGCCGTGGGAATGCCAAACCCGCGAGAGTGGTCTCCCAAGGACGAAGACTGGAAGCTTCCCGATAACTGGAAGGAAATTGTACTTGACGGTATGAAGGACAGGCTTGGGAAGTTTCGGTCTTTCAAGCTCTTTATGGACATCTGCGTCAGATGTGGTGCATGCGCTGATAAGTGTCATTACTTTATAGGATCCGGTGATCCCAAGAACATGCCGGTGTTGAGGGCCGAACTGCTAAGGTCGCTGTATCGTAAGAATTTTACGCTGGGTGGCAAGTTGTTCGGCAAACTGGCCGGGGGCCGGGATCTTACGATGGATGTGTTTAAAGAGCTGTGGTACTACATGTTTCAATGCAGTGAATGCCGTCGATGCTCGGTTTTCTGCCCGTACGGCATCGACACTGCCGAGATTACCATGATGGGCAGGGAACTGATTAACCTGCTGGGATGTAACATAGACTGGATTCAGGCTCCTGTGGCCAACTGCTACAGAACGGGGAACCACCTTGGTATTCAGCCCCATGCCTATGTATCCATGATCGAGTTTTTCTGTGACGAAATTGAAGATGTTACCGGAGTTCGAGTAAACCCGACATTCAATCGCAAGGGGGCGGAAATTCTTTTTATCACTCCTTCCGGGGATGTTTTTGCCGACCCTGGTACTTACACGGCGATGGGCTATTTGATGCTGTTCCACTACCTGGAAAGCATGGGGCTTGATATTACCTGGAGCACCTATGCGTCGGAAGGTGGAAACTTCGGGTTTTTTACTTCCCACGAGATGGCCAAGCGCCTTAACGCGAAAATGTACGCTGAAGCGAAGCGTCTGGGAGTTAAGTGGATCCTTGGCGGTGAATGCGGCCACATGTGGAGGGTTGTGCATCAGTACATGGATACTTTCAATGGTCCGGCCGACTTCCTGGAAGAACCGGTATCACCCATTACGGGTACCAAGTTCGAAAACGCCAAGTCGACCAAGATGGTACACATATGCGAGTTCACGGCAGATCTGATCAGGCACAACAAGCTGAACCTCGACCCGAGCAGAAACGATAACCTGGTGGTTACCTTCCATGACTCATGCAACCCGTCAAGGGGAATGGGCTTCTTTGAAGAACCGAGATACGTGATCAAGAACGTTTGCAACAACTTCTATGAAATGCCGAGCAACACTATCAGGGAAGAGACGTTTTGCTGCGGATCCGGGGCCGGTTTGAATGCCGGTGAGAATCTGGAGCTTCGAATGAGAGGCGGATTACCACGGGCAAACGCGGTAAAGCATGTTCACGAAAAGCATGGGGTCAACATGCTGGCATGTATCTGTGCGATTGACAGAGCAGCTCTTCCAACACTGATGGAATACTGGGTACCAGACGTAGAGGTCACCGGTGTTCATGAGCTTGTTGGAAATGCTCTTATCCTAGAAGGAGAAAAGAAGAGAACAACGGATTTGCGTGGTGAACCTCTACCAGGAATGGAGGATATAGAGGATGAAGATTTATGATGGTCGAAAAATCATACCTGGTATCTTGATTGCCGCCCTGATTTTCAGTTTTCCTTTCTGGCTGAATTTTGGCAAAGCTGCGGTTCCTCCAAAGCCCAGGCTGCCAAAAGGGGTCAAGAATTGTGTTAAGGGGACGATGTACATGAGAACGTCCCACATGCAATTATTAAATGACTGGCGTAACCTCGTGGTAAGGAAAAACGTACGTATATTTGTTGCGCCAACGGGCAAGGAATATGCGATGAGTTTGCAAAACGGATGCCTTAAGTGCCATGAGAGCAAGGCCGATTTCTGCGATCAATGCCATACATACCTTGATGTAAAACCCTTCTGTTGGGATTGTCATCTCGCGCCAAAGGAGAATAAGTGATGGAGAAGAGCAGAAGAGACTTCTTGAAAATTGGAGGAATATCTGCTTTAGGGCTGAGCGCCCTTCCCGCGTTGAAGGTTCTTGCCGGGAAAAAGCAGCCCATGTATAAGCTCAGCGACAAGGCCCTGAAAGGCAAGAGATGGGCTATGGTTGTCGATATGAAAAAGTGCTGGGAAAAGCAACAAAAGGGAGAATGCAAAGATTGCTTTGTAGCTTGTCACTCGTTTCATAACGTGCCGCAGATAGATAATCCGAAGCGTGAAATCAAGTGGATCTGGACGGAGCCGTACAAGAATGCCTTTCCTAACCTCGAATACGAATATACCGACGAGGTGCTGAAAGGAAAACCATTTATTGTGTTGTGTAATCATTGTTCGAAGCCCCCGTGCGTAAGAGTGTGTCCGACGCAGGCCACATTTCAGCGAAAAGACGGTATCGTCATGATGGATTACCACCGCTGTATCGGATGCCGTTATTGCATGGCAGCATGCCCTTACGGGAGCAGGAGCTTCAACTGGGGTGATCCCAGGCCATACATCAAGAAAGAGAACATGGCATTTCCGACAAGAACAAAAGGTGTCGTGGAAAAATGCAACTTTTGCGCCGAGAGGCTCGCTGTAGGACTGAAACCGCTGTGCGTTGAAGCTTGCAAAGCGGGCGCGCTGGTGTTTGGAGACCTTGGAGATCCTGAATCCGAGGTAAGCAAGTTGCTTAAGAGTAACTATACGATAAGAAGAAAGAACGATCTCGGTACTCATCCAAATATTTACTACATTATATGAGGTGGAGAAATGCTTGATCTTGCTTTTAAGGGGAGTAAGAGGTACTGGAGATGGCTGATTTTCCTGCTGGCCATCATAAGTGTAGGTGCTGCGTGCTTCTTCCTGCAGTTGAGGGAAGGTCTTAAGATTACAGGAATGAGCAGGGATGTTTCGTGGGGGTTTTACATCGGGCAGTTTACGTTTCTGGTTGGAGTTGCTGCTTCCGCCGTTATGGTCGTCTTGCCGTACTACCTCCACAACGTAAAAGAATTCGGGCGGATTACAATACTGGGAGAATTCCTTGCAGTGGCCTCGGTGATGATGTGCCTGCTGTTTATCGTGATCGACCTTGGGCGTCCGATGAGGCTTTTTAACGTCTTGCTTCACCCTACTCCTCATTCCATCCTGTTCTGGGATATGATCGTATTAAACGGATACCTCTTTTTAAATATCGTCATCGGATGGACAGTTTTGCATTCGCAGAAAAAGGACGTACCGCC
>JALXAI010000576.1 GCA_026992215.1 Desulfobacterales bacterium
ATTTTTCCAGCATGCTTCATGAACCTGGCATCCCCGCCCTCTCCGCAACTCTGCTGCAGGGTACAGGGAACAAGGGGATGGAAAAGAGGCTAAATCGAAAAGAAACATCCCTTCGGCAGGCTCAGGACACCGCCCTTCGACCCTTCGACAGGCTCAGGGCGGCGCAGGCTCAGGACATCGCAAACCTCTTTCAACCGTTTCAACCTTCTCAACTACTTCAACTTCTTCAAGCATTGGACTACCGGGATTAAGATCAAAAATAAGACACGCAAAAACGTTTTTTTAGGGAGGCATTCTAAATAAGGGATAATCTTTCGTCGTATATAAATTCCCTCGTGTGCCTCGCTACTCGTTCCGGTTCGACAATAAGCCTTGCCACCCCGGTTTCAATAGCCGTTTTTGCAACTGCCTCGGCCACCGCGGGCGGAACCCTGAAATCCATGGCGTTGGGCAGAATGTTATCCGCGGATAGATCATCTTCGGCAAGCCTGGCGATGGCATGTGCAGCGGCTATGTTCATGGCGTCGTTAATGGTTCTGGCCCTGACATCCAGGGTACCCCTGAAAATTCCCGGAAATGCCAGGCAATTGTTAACCTGGTTCGGAAAGTCAGACCTCCCCGTTGCAATTACCACGCAGCCTGCTTCCCTGGCCTTTTCCGGGTGAATCTCCGGAACAGGATTTGCCAGCGCGAACACGATGGGTTTGGGCGCCATGCTTTTTACCATCTCCGGGCTTAACAGATTGGGACCCGAAAGCCCGATAAAGATGTTTGCGCCCTTGATTACCGTGGCGAGATCACCCTTCTCGTTTTCCTGGTTGGTAATGGAAGATATTTCCTTTTTTACCGGGTTCATACCCTTTTTTCGGCCCTTGTATATGGCTCCTTTTCTGTCACAGACCACTATACGGGGCTTGCCTGCCTTCAACAGTATCTTTGAAACAGCTATGGCGGCCGCTCCGGCTCCGTTTATCACTATCTTTACTTCATCGAGACTCTTTCCAACAAGCTTAAGAGCGTTCAGCAATCCGGCAAGTACAACCACCGCAGTGCCATGCTGATCGTCGTGGAAAACCGGGATATCGAGTATCTCCCGCAGTTTTTGTTCAATTTCAAAGCAGCGGGGAGACGAAATGTCCTCGAGATTAATTCCGCCAAATACAGGAGAAATGCTTTCAACGGTTCTTACAATAAAGTCCGGATCCTGGGTGCTTATGCAGACAGGAAATGCCTCAACACCTCCAAACGTTTTAAAAAGCACTGCCTTGCCTTCCATCACCGGCAAAGCGGCCCGGGGACCGATATTCCCCAGACCCAGCACGGCACTTCCGTCTGACACTATTGCGACAAGGTTGTTCTTGCACGTGTACTCGTATGCAGCCATGGGATCTTCCAGGATTTTTCTGCATACATCGGCCACTGCCCCCGGACTGTACAACTTGCGATATATTATCTCATCCTTGACCGGTATCTTTGCATAAATTTCTATGCAACCCTGGTAACGCCTGTGTAGTTCAAGCGATTCTTCTTCAATGGTCATCGTGCCATAATCCTGGCCTTCTTGCGGAAGCCAGGCAAGTTCACCTTCGTATATGTAGCTCTCCGTACGTTGTCTTACTTTCTCGGGGGAAATCGCCCGCGGGCCAAGCCTTGCAGCACCCGTTTCCTGGGCCGCTCTCGCCACCGCTTCGGCTACCGCCGGAGAAATCCTCCAGTCCATCTGTCGTGGTACTATGTTTGTTGGTGAAAGTTCCTTCTCGGGTATGAGATTCGCCAGCGCTTTTGATGCGGCAATTAGCATGCTCCGGTTAACTTCCCTTGCCCTTACATCCAGACACCCTCGAAAAAAACCGGGAGTCACCAGGGAAGACCTTATCTGGTTTTCGCTCTCCGGTAACGCCGTGGCAACCACTTTCGCTCCCGCTGCTTTCGCCTCCGCTTCGGTAATTTCCGGCTCCGGCAATGCCAGGGCAAAAACAATGGAATCCTTCGCCATGGTGGATACCATGTCAGCAGTAATAGCTCCTTTAGCGGACAAACCAATAAACACATCAGCACCCTTAACCGCTGCTCGAAGATCTCCACGCTTCAGATAGGGCTTCGCTATGCGCACTATCTCCGATTTGGCCCAGTTCATCCCTTCGAGCCGGTACACGTGAAGGACTCCGTGGGAATCGCATATTGTTACGTGCTTTGCCCCGGCAGCGGCAAGCCCCTTGGCCACACCAATCCCGGCTACTCCGGCACCGTTAATAACTATCTTTGCGTCTTCGAGATTCTTATTGGTAACCTTTAGGGCATTGTAAAGGGCGGCAAGAACAATTATTGCCGCACCATGCTGTTCATGGTGAAGAATAGGTAGCTTGATAGCGCGGGTTAACCGGTTTTCAATTGAGAAGCACTTGGGAGCCTCGAGTCCTTCAAGGCAAAATCCTCCGAAAGTAGGTGCAAGGATCCTCACAATTTCAACAATCTCGTCCGCGTTCTGAGTCTTGATGGCCACGGGTACGGCATCAACATTGGCAAAAGTCTTGTACAGAACCGACTTGGCTTCAAGTTTGGGCAGAGCCGCCTGCGCACCAACATTGCCCAGGCCATAGATACGGCTTCCATCGGAAATTAAAGCGATGGAATTACCCCTGCACGTATATTCAAAAGACTTCCCCGGATGCTCGGCAATTTCCCTGCACGGCGCACCAACACCAGGAGTATAGATCCTGCTTAAAACAGAGAGGTCCTTTATTGGCATTTTGCTTTTTACACCTATAAGACCCCGGTAACGCTTTCGATAGGATAAGGATTCTGATTCTTTTTGCATCGCAAGCCTTTCTCGCCTTTTTACACTAATAATATCTACATTACATAAATAGACTTTGGGAAGAATTTTGTCAAAAAGATTAAGTGCAAACCGTGTAAAGACAGAAGGAGCTCTTCTGGTGATTTTTAAAGTCCGTCAGGCAGACAAAAAAATAGCCGCAAAAGCGATTCCCACTTTTGCGGCTAAAACCAGGCGGGTTTAACAGCCATTACCACAGCATATCAACTTGAACTTTCAGACATCCACTACACAACGATCACCAGCATCAAAACTCGCGTCCGCATCCTAGTCCGCCACAACACCAGCAACTAACGTGCATCAACCAGAACCTTCCATTCAGCTAACAGATGCCAACTCAACTCCAACAACCCTACAACAACTACCGCTAAACCCTCGAAACTTCAAAACCCACATGGAGGAGGACTTACAACCATCACTCGAAACCGCACTTGAAGCATCACTGGAACTGAACCGTAACAGGAACATGATATTCGAACTTTCCCAACCCGCTTGCTTTCTACTTTTCAATCTTATCAAAGAACAGGTTTTTCAACTCCCGCCGCCACTTTGAAAAAGCAAGCTCCGTGCCATTTCTTCCATATCCTGAGATCATGTGTAATATCAGGTGGTTAGAAAAAATCACCGCGATTTTAGATGTAATTCCCCTGCGGAGTTATGCAATATTGTTCACAAATAACCTCAATACCGTCCATCGGTAATTGAACCACTTAAATATCAACAACTTATGACGTGAATAATATTCTTCACCCGGAAATCCCCGGTGAATAATATTGTTTACCGGAGGTCTGTCCCGGTAAAGTGGCGGCGATACCTGGTTGCCAGATCCACAAAAGCCAGGAAAACGAGGTACGTTATTGCGGCAAGCATAACTATTGTGGCACCGGAAGAGGTGTTCAGATGATATGATACCAGGAGACCGGTTATGGAGAATCCAATTCCAAGAGCGGTAGCCAGAAACATTATTTTTTTCAATGAAGACGTCAATTTTTCTGCTATGTTGGGAGGAATGCTGAAGAGTGCTATCACAAGGATAAGTCCGACTATTCTGATCATCATGACCACGGCGAGCCCCACTAACCAGAGGAAAACGAATTGGAATACTCTGACCGGAATCCCCGCCGTCATGGCAAATTCAGCATCAAAAGAGATCGCCAGAAACTCCTTGTAGAAAAAACCGATTATTACCACGATGATGGTATCAAGTAGCGTCATCATGAAAAGATCGGCATGAGAAACCGCGAGGATGCTACCGAAGAGATAGCTCATAACATCCTTGTGATATCCCGGGGATAGGTCTATCAGGATTGTACCGAGTGCCATGCCCGTGGCCCAAAGGACACCTATAACCGTGTCCATCCTTTGATCCCACCTCTGGATGGCCACGGCAAGCAACGAAGAAGTAAAAAGGGCAAAGATGGTGGCTCCAAGAAAGGGAGAAAAACCGAAGAGGAAGGCGAGCCCGATTCCTCCATAGGCAGCATGAGCTATACCACCGGCCAGGAATACCGCCCTGTTTACAACCACGAAAGAACCTACAACTCCGCACGAAATACCTATCAGAACCCCGGCAATAAGGGCATTTCTTATGAACTCGTAATTGAGCAATTCCAGCATGAGCACTTTCCCTTTGTATCACTTACTTTCACTTGTAAAACCGGATGAGAACGGTCATATGAGACGGAGATTCCCCATTTCCCCCGGATAAGTGCACGCAAGCACCTGTGCCTTGTAACGAAATGGTTTTCTGTGATGTTTGCTATTCTTTTTTCTTATCCTTTTTTGTGTAACTATCACCTTCTACCTTGTGCAGGCTTTTCGTGATGGATTCACGATATGAGGTATTACTTTTCCCAGAGCTCGAATTGTGTTCATCAAAAACCCTGTGAGGTATTCCATGGGCGATGAGATCCACGGGACATTGATACGTTGCATCAAGCATTTCCTTTGTTATTTTGCCTTCCTCGTGGAGGAAAAGCCGCTGGTTGACGCAGGCAACTGTTTTGATGTACCTGGATATTGCCACCGTGTCATGCGTTACCATCACTATTGTCATGGTGGAGTTAAGTTCGTTTAGCAGATCAAAAAGCATGTTTTGAGATGGTGCGTCTATACCTGCCGTGGGCTCGTCCAGGAATAGAATTCTGGGGCCCGTAGCCAGGGCCCTGGCGAGAAAAACCCGCTGTCTTTGACCGCCCGACAGCTTATGTATGGGCGACTCAGCGTGTTCTCGCATCCCCACCCGGGATAGAGTCTTGATGGCAATCTCGTAATCCGCCTTGCTATACCTGCTACCGATCCTTACCCGCGACAACCTCCCCATCAGCACCACCTCGATTACCGATACGGGAAAGCTGGGATTGGGATTCGGATTCTGTGGAACATACCCGAGGATCTTCCTCATCTTTTCGGGCTTTTTTCCGTAAATTCTTATGTTTCCTTTCCCGGGGCGAAGAAGTCCCAGGCAGAGTTTTATCAGGGTGGTTTTTCCGCCGCCGTTTGGTCCTATGAGAGCAAAGAAGTCCCTGTCTTTTATGGAAAAGCTGACATCTTTCAAAACCACGTGTGAATCGTATGAAAACCACACGTGATCGAATGATACCGCCGGCAAAGAGGTATCGACTTCCATGGCTACTTACTCACTGCTTCCAGAACCTTTGCCACATGCAACAGGTTCTTATCCCAGTTGTATGCGAGAGGATCTACCTTGATCAGCCTTCCCCCGATAGCTCTTGCGACAATCCCGGCAATCCTGTCAGAAAATTGAGGCTCGACAAGTATGGCTTTTATCTTTTTTTCCCTGGCCACTTCGATTATTTTCCTCAGTTCCTTCGGGCCGGGTTTCTTTCCTTCAAACTCTACGGGGATCTCCTTGAGCCCGTAGGTCTGCGCAAAGTACCCCCAGGCAGGATGAAAAACGATAAAACTGCAGTTTCTCTTACCTTTCAAGATTTTCTTAATTTTCTCATGAAGCTTGTCTATTCTTTTCTTAAATAATTCAAGGTTTTGAGCGTAGAATTCCCTGTTCTCAGGGTCAATTGAAAAAAGAGCCCTCGCGGTGTTGGATGCAATGGTTTTCGCAAGAACAGGGGAAAGCCAGATGTGTGGATCCGGCTGCTTGAACCGGTGAATGCTTTTTCCGGTATCCTCGCGGGTTGCCCGCACAGGGTTCTGGAGCGCGGACGATCCTGCCCGGGCTGTCCTTTTGATACCTTCCTCCATGTGAAATACTTTCAAATGGCTGTTTTGAGCAAGGATTTTCTTAAGCCAGGCCTTTTCGAACTCAATTCCTATGGTTAAATAAGCACTGGCTGAGGAAAGAGATACCATCTGACGGGGCCGGGGCTCATAAGTATGAGGATTTGCGCCGATCGGTACCATCACGATTGTTTTGATTCGGCCTTGCGCTATGTTGTCTACAAAGTACTTTTGAGGAACTATACTGACTGCAACCGTAAGCGCACGGGTCTTGCCTGCATGAATCCCGCTCGGCGAAAGGAGTTGTAACATCGCAAGCAGTACCACGACCAAACAGTACCCCGGATGCGCAAAAAATGGTGATTTTCTTTCCACAATCCGGCCTTTAGCCAACCTTTCCGCCGCTATCCTCATGATGTTTTCTCACATGATTTTTTTCAGATGGGTGCCACCACGTGTTGCACCGTTCACAGAGTTCGGTCTCAGAAAAACATGCCCTGCAGTAAAGGGGTCCTCCTTTCATAGCCTGGTTCATCCTGACATGCTCCCTGGGATCAACCTCACCCGTTGCCCGTGCGCAGGCAGTGTAAGTAACCCTGGTTCCGCAATTCAGGCATCGTCCCACGTAGTGAGTTTCCAGAAGCGCTTTTACATCCAATGCCTGTCTCTTGGACAATCTTCCGCTTCCGCCGCACGCAGGGCACGGAACTGCCATCCTGGACATTATGGCTTCGCGTATAAACTCGGAGCGATTTGGCAGGGCTTTGAGGAGATTGGCAAGCTCTTCATCCACCTTGAACGTTACCGTTACACTGTTTCGGCTCTTGCAATGATTCTCGTTGTTCATCCCTTTACCCTCAAGCACGGTATTATCATCGTAACGAAGCAGAGCCACTGCGAAATTCGCTTTTTTGCTGTTCGCGTGCGGCCCTGCAGCAAATTATTTGGAGAAAAGGAACCGGATGTTTCTCTTTTCATGAAAATCAGTATGCCTGGCTCTAAAGTCCATGCATCAGGCTCGTGGGAGCCGGCATTTTTGCATTTCTCGGGGAAGGTAATACAAAATAATACCAAGGTCAAGGGGCTTCTTCCGTTTCAACAAGTAGTTGCAGGGTTCCGTTATCACCCGGATACTGCGCCCGTACCCCTTGATAGAATCGGGAGAACGACGAATTTTCGCGAAACGATTCCAGGAAAACCACTATTTGCAGCTTCGCGTTCGGTACCTTCTCCGGGTTGCTTGCGGACTACCTGCAGAACCGGTCCGGCTGGCCTGTAAAGTGAATAGTAGGAAAGACCTTATCTTGTTAGGGGTTTTCTGGCGATACGGAACGCGAAAAATTTCGTTTTTCGGCGTTACCGGGAATACGCGAACTCAAGAAAAGCCGTATTTTTTCAGACGGTAAGTAAGGATGTGTCTGGGGGTCTTCAGAAACCTGGCTGTTTTTGTTTTATTGTAACCACACATCTTATATGCCTCGGCTATAATCGCCTTTTCCGCCTCTTCCAGTGAAAATCCGCTCTCCGGCAGCGTGAACGAAAATCCGTCTTTGTTTTCCTGTCCCGATATCGCAGCAGTAGCAAAGTCACCGGCATTGTCATCGAGCAGAAATGCCAGGTGTTTGGCCCTGATAACCGTGTCGTCTTCCAAAAGCACGATTCTTTCGATGGTATTTCTTAATTGTCGAACGTTGCCCGGCCAGTTAAAGTTTTCCAGGAATGACTTGGCCTCACGGGCAATATACCTGAAATGTTTGCCATACTTGTTGTTGAATTTTTCCATGAAAAACTGGGCAAGTGGCAGTATATCTTCCTTTCTTTTTCTCAGGGGAGGAAGCTCGATTTTTATGGTGGCCAGGCGGAAATAAAGGTCGGGCCGGAATTTCCCTTTTTTTACTTCCTGCCACAGATCACGATTGCATGCCGCGATAAATCTGACGTCCACATGCTTTTTCCTCGTTCCGCCCACCGGGTAGAACTCTTTTTCTTCCAGTACTCTTAAAAGCTTGGCCTGGATGCTGTGTCCCAGGTCTGCAACTTCGTCCAGAAAAAGAGACCCCTCGTTGGCAGCTTCAAGCAAACCCTTCTTGCCGCCCTGCCTGGCACCGGTAAACGAACCGGGCTCATGGCCGAACAACTCGCTTTCTACGATTTCACTTGCGAACGCGGCACAATTCAGGGCAAGGAGCGGACTGGCGGCTCTGGGGCTGTGAAAATGAATTAAGCGGGCGAACAGCTCTTTTCCCACTCCGCTTTCTCCCTGGAGAAGTATGCTGGCGTCAGCACTTTCCGCACTTTTTATCGCCAGTTCCTGAGCCTCGATGAAGGCAGGGCTCGATCCTATGAGCCTGTCCAGCTTGTATGCTTTTTTAAGCTGCCCCCTTAGGCCTTCCACTTCTTTTTTGAGGCTGACGGTTTCCAGGGTGTTTTTTATGGCCAGGTCAAACTCGTCTATGTCTATCGGTTTAACAAGGTAGTTGGAGGCCCCCAGCTTCATGGCCCTCACAACGTCCTTTACCTGGTCATAGGCCGTCACCATTATTACCGCCGGCGGGTGTTCGGTTTCCTTTAATTTTGCCAGTACATCGAGCCCTGACATGTCCGGTAGACCGATGTCAAGCAATACCAGCTCGGGGTTTACGGTCCTGGCAAGTTCCAGTGCCTTCTGACCGTCGGAAGCTTCGAACGTGTGATAGTATTTTTTCAGAAACCGATTTACTGATTTTCTGAACGTGGTTTCATCGTCTACTATCAGGATAGAATACTTGTTCTTATGAAACTCGCTGGTCATTTCGCTTTGCCCGTATTGCCTTCATCACTCTCCGCGATCGGAAAGTAGATGAAGAAGCTGGTGCCCTTTCCCGGCTTACTGCTAAATTCAATAGTACCCTGGTGTTTCTCTATAATCTGCTGTGAAATATATAAGCCTAAACCACTTCCATGGACTTTTCTAGTAAAAAATGGATCAAATATTCTCATCTGGTCCTCGGGAGTTATTCCGGTACCGTTATCCCTGATCAACAGGACCACATGTTTTTTATCCTTTTCCAGGAACGTCTTCAGGACAAGTTCTCCACCGTTGGGCATGGCTTCCAGGGCATTTATTATCAAATTCATGACAACTTGCGCGATTTGATCAAAATCACAGAGAATGTGTGGCAAAGAGCTATCGAGGTCAACGGTAACGGTAATACCTTTTTTTCTCAGCTGGGTTCGCGTCAGTTTGTGACAGTAAGCGACGATTTCATTCAGGCTGTTCTCTGTTATGGCAGGCTTGCTGGGCCTGGCAAACCCTAAGACCTGCTTGACTATTCTATCAATTTTTTTTATCTCCGACTGAATATCGGTCATCATTTGTGCCTGATCTTCATTCAGTTCGAGTTCCCGCGCTAGCATCTGGATATTCAGATGGATACTCGCGAGCGGATTTCTTATTTCATGAGCGATACCCGTGGCCAGCGTTCCCAGGGATTTGAGCCGTTCGCTCTGTCGAAACCTTTCTTCCATCTTCCTTTCTTCGGTGATATCCTTTTCATAGTAGACAACACGTTCAAGTTCTCCGGACGTGGAAAAAACCGGGAAAGCATGAAACTGGTAAAAGCCCCCCCACATGGGATGCTCCCCTTCTTCCTGTACGGGTTTGGCAGTCAGGAAGCATAGCAAGATCGGGCAATTGGGCGGGGGATCTTCCTCCTGGTATATAACCTGGTAATATTTTTTCCCGATTATGTCGCCAAGCCTGCCGTATTTTTTCCTGGTTGCCCTGTTTACCCTGTATATTGAATAGTTGT
>JALXAI010000577.1 GCA_026992215.1 Desulfobacterales bacterium
ACGTTGTTGCCCCTCTCGACAGGATAGCCGACGAAATTGTAAAAACAATCAAATAGAAGGCCGCTCGCGATATTTCTGATATGTCAAAAGTTAAAATTACACCTCGGGAACTAAAGCTAATTACCAAGTGGATCAAGGACATCTCGGGTATTGTTCTTGATGAGAAGAAGACTTACCTGATTGAAAACAGGTTCTCAAAACTTCTCGAGGAACTCAAGTGTGACTCTTACGAAGAACTCTACAGGAAGGTTAAATCAGATCCGAGCAAGCGACTTGAACAAAAAGTAATAGATGCTATCACCACCAACGAGACTCTCTTTTTCAGAGACAGCGGTCCTTTTGAACTCCTAAAAAACAAGATTATACCCGACCTCATTGACAGGCGCTCCAAAAATTCTTCAGGACTCTTTGCTATTAAGATCCGCATATGGAGTGCAGGTTGTTCCACGGGACAGGAAATCTACAGCATAGCCATCGTGCTTAAAGAGCTCTTAAAAGATACGTCAAAATACAACATCAGGCTGCTCGGAACCGACATCTCGGATAGTGCGATAGCACAGGCGAGCCGGGGAATCTATAACAAGTTCGAGATAGAAAGAGGGCTACCGCTGAGTATTCTCAGGAAGTACTTTGTAAAGGAGGGGAACTTCTGGAAGGTAAAAGACGAAATAAGAGCAATGTGTACGTTCAGGAAACTAAATCTCATGTACCCCTTCAAGAGCATAGGCAAATTTGACGTCATATTCTGCCGGAACGTTGCCATCTATTTTAGCCTGGAAGACAGGAAAATCCTTTTCAAAAGACTTGCGGAAGTTCTCGAAAAAGACGGCTACCTGATAATCGGCTCCACTGAATCCCTTACCAATATTTGTCCGTTGTTTGTGCCAAAAAGGCATTTGAGAAGCATTTATTACCAGCTGAGAGACGGCGCGTAAGTGCCTGACATTGGTGTTAACTGTTGACACTCATCAGGTGAAACACGAGCAAAATTCCGCTTCTTATTCTTATAGATCCCGTTTTATCCGCAAGCTCATTGCTGATTCCCAGGGGTACACCCGAGATCATTTTGCCATTTTCAAGGACATATTTGAACCCTTTTAGCGTGATGCCGGTAACTTCCTCGGTGAGTGGCAATAACGACACCGTGTCACCCGGTTTCCCTTTCAGTTCCAGGAAATGTTCTATACAGTAAACGACCCCCGAATCGAAATAGCCCATGGTAGAGATTCCTTTTCTGACGGGGACCTGCAGAAGTTGCAAATTTGCCAGGGTATGATCGGGTCTGTCACCAATAATTCCCGCGCAAACGATTCCCCTTGGCTTCAATTTGATCGCTTCACGCAATGCCAGCTCCAGGTCTGTTTCGTCCTTTTCCGTCGGGTACTGAATTATCTTCACTCCCCTGTCCCTGCATGCGCTCAGCACCTTTTTATTCACGGAATCCATGTCGCCGACGACCATATGAGGCATAATGCCGGAGTCGCTCAAAGCATTTGTTCCGCCATCCACTCCGATCACGAAATCCGCATCACGTATGATTTTTTCAAGTAATTGTTGTTTTAAACGACCGTTTGCAACCAGTAGTATTTTTTCCATTACCGTGGTGTCTCCTATCAATGTTTCTTTAGCCGGGTTCAGTAATTGCCTGCGATGCTGGAAAAAGCCTTGGCACTCGAATAATACCAATTATCAATTGAATGGAGAAGAGATTATGAATATAATTAGTGCTACTACAACATGTAAAGGAGGTAAGTTGGTCTGGTATGAGTGATACGGTGGAAATAGAATACTGTTCGATGTGAAATTACCTGCCACGAGCTGCCAGTTTGGCGGAAAAGCTGCGCGTGGAGGTTGGCGTTACGACAAAGCTTATCAAGTCTTCAGGGGGAGTTTTCGAAATAAAGCACAATGGAAGGTTAATTTTTTCCAAGAAAGAAACAGGGCGCTTCCCGGATCCGGAAGCAATCATAGAAAAGATCAAAAACGGAACCTAATCTACCCGGATTTTTCGCTTTCCTCAGTCTCTCCGGTTATGACTGACAGGAGGTTGGAACGCTCAACGGTGTTCTTGATGGAAGAGTATATGTTCTGGAACGTGTCGGAGAAAGACACAGGTGAAATTCGCCCCATTTCTATGAACTTCACCACGATTTCCTTGGTAATTTTCAGGATTAACTCGTCGGAAACAGCCATGAGCCTTTATCGATAAAAATTAACTACGCCGGGCGGTTAATATCATTTCCCGGTACAGTGCCTCCGATATATTCGGCACATTTGCAACAATGAGAAGGGAGCCCCTACCGGGGAAGAAGGCCGTTTATTAGCAGCAGAGGCTCCTCGCTCCCAAGAATACCGTTTGCGGCACCCTTGAAGCATTTTAGAGATATCAGAAAGGATGCATATTTTCAAGAGAAACTTGAATTACTACAGGGAGGATAAGTAAACCGTGGTCTTTAGCCTGTCAGTGGCAAGCGCATTGTTGGTTACGCTGTTTTTCCTTTCGGCTTTTTTTTCAGGGTCGGAAACAGCACTCATGGCGGTAAATCACTGGAAAATTCATCACCTGGCCAAAAGTGACAGAAGAGCCAGGATGGTCAAGGAAGTTCTCAAAAACCCGGATAAACTCCTGGGAACCCTTCTTTTTTGCAACAACCTCGTTAACGTTGCCTCTTCTGCCATTGCAACCGCCATCTGTTTGAATATATTCGGGCAAAAAGGGATAGCTTATGCGACGGTCGGAATGACCATAGGCTTGCTTATTTTTGCAGAAATAACACCGAAAACACTCGCCAGTTACTACCCGGAGAAGTTCTCCTTTATGTGCATAAAAGCCATACGCATCCTGATCTCCACCTGTTATCCCATCGTGTTTTTGCTGACCTGGATAACCAACAGGGTTCTCAACGTATTCGGGATAGCACGGGAAAAAGAACCGCTGCCATTTACGGAAGAAGAGGTGGAGACAATGCTGGAGCTGGGGACGAAGGCAGGAGTTATCGAGCCGGAACAGCAGGAGATGCTGACCGGAGTTCTTAAGCTGGATGAAATTACCGTAAAGGAAATCATGGTTCCTTTTAAAAAGGTCATAGCCATAGACTATGAAACCCCGTACAATCAGGTCCTTGAAATCGTCCGACGAACGAACTACTCGCGCTATCCCGTGTATAAACGGGAACCGGGTAATATAGTTGGATTTATACATGTGCGGGATCTGGTTCTGTGGGCCAATTCCATAGCAAGATTTCACATGCAAAAGATACTCAGGATGCCTTTATTTGTGCCGGACACCAAGACAGTGCAAAACCAGCTGATAGACTTCCGAAACAAAAGAATACACATGGCTTTCGTCGTTAACGAGTACGGGGAAGTCATAGGGATTGTAACCCTTGAGGATGTTCTGGAAGAAATCGTGGGCGAGATAGAAGACGAGCACGATCGCTGGCAGAAGAAGATAAAGCGGTTGCCGGACGGGTCATTTCTGCTTGACGGAAGTATAACACTCAGGGACTTCAGGCGTTATCAAAAAAGAGAAATCCCGGAGGCCGACTACCTGACAGTAGCAGGCATGGTACTTTCCTGGCTGGGAAGGCTCCCGGTTGAAGGAGAGGAAGTAGTCAAGGACAATATCTACCTCAGAGTCGAAAAGATGGATGGGAATACCATTTCAGAAGTACGGTTGAAATTTCTCGATGAGGAGAAAAAATAAGCTGCTCCGGGGAACCACAGCCGGAGCAGGAACTTTCTTGTTGAACCGGCGGAACGCGTCGAGGCCTCTTGGCCGTCAGGCTTCCGAAACTCGACGCCGGGGGTACGACAGGGCAAGATACTTTCTCGATGCAAAGTGGAATGACCCACTTTTGCGGGGGCTCATCGTTGAATGCCTGCGGCCTTTCCTATTCTGTCTACCATGATCATTTATACAAGCTTCTTCCCACGGCGGCACGTTTCCTCTCAAGCCATCACGGTTTTCGAAAGGGGTGTTCTGAGCCTGCAGTGCCCTGAGCCTACCGAAGGGTCGAAGGGATGGATGTCGCCATCCCTGCTGTCGACTAAAAAGGTATGTCGTCTTCTGTTGAGCCCTCTGGTGATTCGCCTGAAGCTGACTCCGGGCTCCCTGCCTCTCCACTGTCTTGCGTTCCGGTATCCGCCTCGGGAGGCAGTGCCGCTTCGTCCGGTAACACCGCTGTTCCCTTTTTATCCAGCATCTGCATGTTGGTTACAACAATTTCGGTGGTTTTCCTCTTGTTTCCGTCCCGGTCTTCCCATTCCCTTGTCTGGAGCCTCCCCTCAACATAGACCATGGAACCCTTGTTGAGATACTCGTTGCAGATTTCGGCCAGTCTTCCGAAGGCCACCAGCCTGTGCCATTCGGTTCTGGTCTCCCTGTTGCCATCCTTACCTGTAAATGATTCGCTGGTGGCAAGGGAAAAGGTAGCTATTGCCAGACCGCTTGGAGTATACCGGATTTCCGGATCTCTTCCCAGGTGCCCAATGAGTAAAACCTTGTTTAAACCTATAGCCATTTTTCTGCTCCTCCCCCATGGTTTCCGGTGATTTAAGGTCGGAAGGTTAACCTGGCATTTCAGGCAGTTAATCCCAGGTTCTTCAGGTTCCCAGTTTTTCTAATAATCAATTGACTTCACTAGCAAAAAAACTATAATTTCACAATAAAAAAATTATCGCGGGTAAAAGGAGAATCACGGATTCAACTGATGGTCTTTTTCAGAACTGCCCTTTTCTACATTACTCTTGTCCTGGCAACTACCATACTGGGAATCCTTGCCTTGATAACCATTGCGCTGACAAAAAAACACTGGATCGCTCACAGCTACGGGAGGTTGTGGTCATGGCTGATTCTGAAAGCCAGCGGAGTTAAGGTAAAAGTTGAAGGGCTCGAAAACCTAAATCCAGACAAGGCATACATATTTGCTGCAAATCATGCGAGCCAGTTTGATATATTTGCCCTGTATCTGTCAATTCCTATAGAATTTAAGTGGTTGGCCAAAATCGAACTATTCAGAATCCCCATTCTGGGGCATGCTATGAAAGCCATAGGGTATATTCCCATCGACAGAACGAACAGAAAGGCAGCGTTCAAAAGCATTGATCGTGCAGCGGAGGAAGTAAAAAGAGGAAAGTCCATTATTATTTTCCCCGAAGGGACAAGGAGCAAAGACGGCATTTTGCAGGAATTCAAAAAAGGCGGTTTTATACTCGCGATAAAATCTCAGCAACCAATTGTGCCCGTCAGCATCGAAGGAAGCCACAAAATCTTGCGCAAGCACGACTGGAAGATCTACCCTGGGGAAATTGTGGTAAGATTCGGAAAACCCGTGACGACCAGAGGTTTGAAGGTAAAGGATCGATACAAACTCATTGAACGCCTGAGAGAAGAGATTATGCGCAACTTGCCCGACGATCAAAAACCGGTAAGACATGGTTCCTCTCAGCATGAAACAGAGTGAGTCTCATGGATAGCAATAGCGTATCTCTGCCCTTCGACAACCCCAGGACACTGCATACCCGCCCCCTGAAAATAATTCCCCTTGGTGGCCTGGGAGAAATCGGCCTTAACATGCTTTTAATCGAATACCACGACAGTATCCTTATTGTTGACGCGGGCTCGATGTTTCCGGAAGACCACATGTTCGGGATAGACATAGTTATCCCCGACTTTTCTTACCTTAGAGAGAACAAAGGTAAGATTAAGGGCATTTTGCTGACCCACGGGCACGAAGATCATATCGGGGCACTTCCCTACTTCCTGGAAGAGTTACAGGTCCCGGTGTACGGAACCGAGTTCACGCTGGCCCTGGTTCAGGAAAAATTGCTTGATTGGAGCTTTACGAGCAATATTGACTTTAACGTAATAGAGCCCCGACAAACGGTTGAGATACCGCCGTTTAGCATAGAATTTATAAGGGTGTGTCATAGCATCATTCATGGGGTGGGCCTTGCCATAGAAACACCCGTGGGAACAGTGCTTCATTCCGGAGATTTTAAGCTCGATTTCAATGCCACGGATTCGGAACATCAGATCGATTTAATGAGGTTTTACCACTACGGCGAAAAAGGGGTCTTACTGCTTCTTTCGGATTCCACCAACGTTGAGAGGGAAGGGTTTTCGTTAAATGAACAGGAGATAGCAACAAGGCTGGAGAAAATCTTCCGGAATTGCAGGGGACGAATTATTATCTCCGTTTTTGCTTCCAACATCCAGAGGGTCAAACACATAATTAACCTTGCAAATCAACTTGGCAGAAAGGTACTTCTCAATGGCAGGTCCATGGTGGCAAACGTCAGGATCGCACAGAATCTTGGGATCATCAAGCAGAATAACGGCTGGGAAATCAAGATCAACGAGCTCGACAATTACCCCGATGAAAAAATACTTATGCTTACCACCGGAAGCCAGGGAGAACCGATGAGTGCTCTGGCAAGAATTGCCTACCAGGCACACAACAAGATAAAAATAAAACCGGGCGACACGGTGATTCTCTCATCCAAGTTCATACCTGGCAATGAAAATACCATTAATAAGATTATAAACAACCTGTTTCGCCAGGGTGCCGAGGTTATATATGAAAAGGTCGAAGATATACATGCCTCGGGGCATGCAAATCGAGAAGAACTAAAAATCATGCTGAGCATTACCAGGCCGAGGTTTTTTATACCGATACACGGAGAGTACCGGCACCTTGTTAAACACATACAGCTGGCGAGAGAGTTAGGGCTGAAAAAGGACAATACGGTTCTGGCGGAAGACGGGGATATTATCGAACTTACCCCGGATTCGTGCCGCATTACGGGTAAGGCGCATGCCGGCAAGGTATTTGTTGACGGAAAGGGCGTGGGGGATGTTTGCAACCTGGTCCTCCGGGAAAGAAGGATACTGTCGGAAGACGGAATAGTTATCATAAACATTGTTGTTGACGGTATTACGGGGGAACTGTTAGTAGAACCGCAGATAGAAAGTCACGGCTTTGTTCATCTCAATACCCAGGCCGGGTTTTCACCGGAGGTCAAAGAAATAATATTGAACATTATGGAGGAAGCATCCTTTTCCCGTAATGATCAACCCGATTATGAGAAGCTGAAAGCACAAATTCAAAGAGGGGTGAGAAGGCATTTCAAGAAAACCATGGGCAGACTGCCCATAGTTTTCCCCATAATCACCCGAATATGAAAAAAATGGGCAGCAAAAGCAAGGTAAAAAAAGAGAACAAGTCCGGAGCCGGAAGGGAAATAGCAGTGGTGATGCTGGCAACACTTGCCGTGTTTCTGATCCTTAGCCTGGTGTCATTTCATCCCGATGATCCGAACCTTTTTAGCAGCTATTCGAGTCCTACCGCCCCTAAGAATCTTGTGGGAATCGTCGGTGCGAGCGTATCATGGGCAATGATGCTTGCCTTCGGTATCGTTTCTTACCTGGTGCCTTTTTTTCTGCTTCTTATCACCGTGAAAATCGCACGGGATACCCTTGCAGCAGAAGCGAAATCAACCTTTGCGAGCTTTGTTATCGCAATTGTCGCCATGTCTGCCCTTGTATCCATGTACAGGCCCGATGTGAAAATATTCGGACGGGAAATCCTCGGCGGTGGTTTGGTCGGAAAACAACTCTCCAGCTTCTTGATTCACTATTTTAACAGTACGGGGGCATGGTTGCTATTAATTGTCATGGCGATCATCGGAATACTTCTCCTAGGCAATTTTTCGCTGCTGGGAGTCCTTTCTTTTTTAAGGAAACTGACGGGGAAAGCGGTTAAGGACAAAATTCGCTCTTCAAAGGCTGCCGAGGGATCCCTCAATTTCAAGGTTCTGAATCCCGCGGAAAACAAACCGGAAAAGAAGCAGGCAAAAGCTGTATCAGGCGGGTCCGCTGGAGAAAGAGAAAAAACGGGAGACATGATGCCAGTCCGGACCGGAGACTCCCGCGGAAGCGCATCTTCCAAGTATACGCTGCCTTCCGCGGACCTTCTTGATGACTACCCGCAGGATGATAAAAGAATCAGCCGCCAGGAGATGGCAAAAAACGCCAGGATCCTCGAAGAAAAGCTGGCAGACTTCGGAGTTTACGGGAAAGTAACCGAGGTATGCCCCGGTCCCGTGGTTACGATGTATGAGTACAGGCCGGCGGCCGGCATTAAGATCAGCAGGGTGGTGGGGCTGGCCGATGATCTCGCGATGGCACTAAGGGCACTCAGTGTCAGGGTTATCGCGCCGCTCCCCGAGAAAGCTGCCATTGGTATAGAGATCCCGAACAAGAACAGGGAGCTGGTTAGCCTTAAGGAACTGGTTACCACTTCGGAATTCGCCGAGTGTCCAAAGCCGCTGAGCTTTGTTCTCGGTAAAGATGTTATGGGTAAAATTGTCATGGCGGATCTTGCCAAAATGCCGCACCTTTTAATTGCCGGAGCTACCGGTACGGGTAAAAGCGTTTGCATAAATACCATCCTGGCAAGCTTTCTCTTTCGCTGTCATCCCGATACGTTGAAGCTCCTTCTTATTGACCCGAAAAGAATAGAGTTGAATTCATACCAGGGTATTCCACATCTCCTGCACCCGGTGGTTACCGACGTGAAGATGGCCACCAACGTTTTGAGATGGGCGGTGGCGGAAATGGAACGCAGGTATGAACTCCTGGCAGATCTGGGAGTCAGAAACATCGACAGCTACAACGATTCGCTGGCAAAAATACGGCAAGATACATCCCCTGGACCCTCTGACCCTTCGATAAACTCAGGACAGCGCCCTTCGACCCTTCGACAGGCTCAAGGCATCGCAGACTCAGGGCATCGCAGGCCCAGGGCATCGCAGGCTCAGGGCTCTGCAGAACTGGAACACAAGCCTCTCCCGTTCGTGGTCATTGTCATAGACGAGCTGTCGGATCTGATGATGGTCGCATCCAAGGAGGTGGAAGAACTGATAATTCGACTGGCGCAGATGGCAAGAGCAGCTGGCATTCACCTGATCCTTGCCACCCAGAGGCCCTCGGTGGACGTAATTACCGGCCTCATTAAAGCCAATATCCCTTCAAGGATATCCTTCCAGGTATCCTCTCGTACCGATTCCAGAACAATCCTGGACACAAATGGTGCTGAAATGCTTCTGGGGGACGGGGACATGCTCTTTCTGCCACCGGGAACAGCCAAGTTGCAGCGTATCCACGGGGCGTTTATATCAGATCGGGAAGTAAACAGGCTGACAGATTTTCTCAAAAAGCAGCAGACCCCCGAATACGATAACGCCATTGCCGAGTTCTCAAAACCATCGGGTAAAGATACCGGGGAAAGAGAGGAAGTGGACGAGAAATACGAAGAAGCTCTCGAGATAGTGAGACAGACAAGGCAGGCCTCTATATCCATGCTGCAGCGCAAGCTTAGAGTCGGCTACAATCGGGCGGCAAGGATGATAGAAATGATGGAAAAAGAAGGGATTGTCGGGCCATCGGACGGGAGCAAACCGAGAGAGGTCTACCTGCCTCCCAAGTAGGGAGATGCGGTGATTTTCAAACTGCCCGTAATATCCGCTCATAACTGTCTTCTTTTTTGCGCCATTCCAGGGGATTCCCTCGGTTCCCGGGATTTTTATCCGTGACACAGCCTCGAAGAACACGGAATACACAGGCCCGTGCTGGCAGACGGGAAGGAAGATCAAAAAAGCCATGTCGATTATCGCTAAGTTTCGATGCTGGCAATCCTTTCCCTTCTTCCTGGTATTTGCCTATCAAATTCGCGAGAAAAGATAGGTTGCATAGAGAACCGTTTGACGCTAAAAACTATTTGCGTAATGTCGGGAACAATTTCTTGAGCAGGCATAC
>JALXAI010000578.1 GCA_026992215.1 Desulfobacterales bacterium
TTACAGTGGCGGCATCTGTTTGGAAATGCATTTCGATAGCGTCCGGCTCCAATGTGGATGCGGGACCTTGGTTTTGGGGATTCATGTATGGCTTCGTACAAATTTTTTGACCTGGAATGAGCGACTGCGCATGCAATCATACACTGCATGCACCCGACGCATCGCTCGGGTCTGACCACCACGGACTTCATTTTATCACTCCTTTTCACTTAATGGTTCCTGTTGCGAGGTTTTTGTATAAGCCCGTTTAAAGGTTTATGTTGAAGAATTTATAGCGAAAAAAGCACTGGTTCGGGCAAGCCGCCGTCGAAATTAAAAGCTGTCGTAACAAGTCCTGAATTTACTTGTGTACTGCCCTGTATTCTGGTTTTTCCGACCATCAGCGGCACCGTAACTGGCATTGCCGGTACCGTGGTTAATGTTGAGCCGGATTTGCGTGATTGCACCTTAACTTCCGGGTTTCCGCAAGTATTTTCGGAAAACCTGGTTCTGCCGCGTGATGCCCGGTAAGCATTGAACTCCAGGCGGCCATCTTCGCCAGACCTCCAACAAACTTATACATCAGGTTTGCAGAAAAAGAAACACCAATGCATCAAGGTCGCTCCAAAACCTCTTTCACGAAGTTGCTTTCAGTTTGTGGCTACTTGAGAAAATGAACCGGACTGGCTCTTTTACACGAGAAGAAAGTGAATACGTCAGATTGTGTAATCTTTTATCCCGTACATTTGCTTGGATCCTGCTTCCCTGGCATAGGGAAACATAGGCGGCCCTGATGGATTGAGTTTTTAAAAAGTGGATATGCCTTTTTAACTCTGCCTGTTCCCGGTAGCTGCACGCTGGACGTGACCGAGTGCGGAAAATCAGGAGGACGCGCTGCCGCCGGGCGTTTTTGATCCGGTCAACCACGAAGCGCCCTCCGGAGGGCTTGACAAATTTTTTGGCATGCTTGTATCGTCTGGGCAGCCCTGCGGGAGGGGGGAATGTATGGTCGAGCATCGTGAGGACCATGCAAGAAAAGGCTCTACTCGCGGTAGTTCTTTTTGCCCATAATTTCGGACCCGGCTCCGCCGGACGATTCGTTCATGGCAATCCGAAGTATTTTTTCCAGAGTTTTATCGCGAAATTTTATTGTTTCCAGCAGGTGCCTGTTTTCAGGTGAAATTCTATTGTAGCCCCAAATGCATCGTTTCAAAGTGTTCTCAAAGCCCTCCCGCCTGTAGTAGTAAGGCAGGTTGACTTCAAAAAAGGAAAGTGCGTCTGCGTCTCTTAAGATGTCAGCCTCGGAGTTGCCTCCTGTTTCGTGAAGAAGCACCAGGGAACAAACATCCCCTATGAACTTTTTTTGATCGATTCCCATGGAGGTCATTATTTCCCTCATGATCTGGGCGCTGTTCTCGGCATGGGCTTTTTTGAATTCATCGTAGTCCCTGTAGTCGGTTCTTTTCACCTTCCTTTCTTCGATGGCTCTTTCTATGTCGTGGCCGAGGGCTGCGACGAGCAGGCTGTCGCCGGAATCGGGTTTGATTCTTCTTACCCATTTAACCGTGTTTTCGGCGTGAACCGGGTCTTCCGGTATGGCAGACCCGGAAAGGATGCTTCTAAGGGCTTGTTTTAAGCTGTCGAGCGAATCCATGGTTCCTGTAAATATATATTCGCCTGATTGTTTCTAAGTTCATTAGAATTGCTATTGTAAGCAATGTGTAAAACGCCTGGTTTAAAACCGATCCGAGGAAGATCAAAAATACTCTGATATCCCTTCCAATCCTGAACGTCTTTTCCATGCCAAGCTTTTTCATGGTGTCGTACTTGTCCGCTGTGTAGCTGACCATGAAAGATCCGATTATGGCCAGAAATCCGACCAGGAGCGGCAGGGGATGAAGCTTTTCCGTGAACGAATGCCACGTTAGTCCCAGCAGCAAAAACGCGTCGGCATATCTGTCCAGCACGGCGTCCAGCCAACCGCCGAATTCGCTTTCCATGTACTTAAGCCGCGCTATTTCGCCGTCACAACCATCAACAACGGATGCGAACTGGGCAATTATTCCCCCGGCGAGGAGCGGGGCATAGCCTTTGAAAAAGAAAAGAATCGAGGCAACCACGGAGATCAGAAACGCCGCCACGGAGATTTCGTTGGGAGTAACGGAAGTTTTTGCCAGTTGCCTCGTTATCCTTATCGAAACCGGCCTGTTGAGATACCTTGAAACGGGACCGTCGTTGTCCTTGTTTCTCAGATTCTCCAGGAGGGCTATTTCGGCCTTTTCCAGGGCGACCGGATCGTCCACGTCAATCCAGAAATAATCACTGACTTCGTAGCCATTTACCTTCCCTTCCCTTGCCAGCACCCGTATGCCCCCCGTGAGGCTGAAATCCCCGTGCCTTTCCATGCTCATGGTAATGGCATCGAAAATAGCCGGTGAACAGAAAAACAGGCCCGTGTCGTAACCGTTGTACCTGTATAGCTGTTTCCCAATATCAATAACTTTTCCGTTGCTTGTCAGCACCTTTGTAACGTCGTCCCGGTTGACGTAAGGATTTTCAAGGTTTTTATCAACAGCAAGGATTACTTCACCGGGACGTACCTTGAGGTTGAGGAACCGTTTGAGCAATTTAGCATCGGTAAGATGGTCACCCATCATTAGAACGAAATCTTCCTTGAGTAAGTCCCTTGCCTTCAGGACAGATACACCGTTGCCTTTCCGCCAGTTTTCATTGTGTATGGTGTGTATTGGCCCGGGCACATCCGAGGCCAGGGATCGCAGGAATGCGCTCACCCTGGCCCCGTTGAAACCCGTTACCACGTAAAATTCCCTGATTCCCGCCTGGTACCCTGTCCTGATGATTCGTTCTATGATGGGTATTCCCAGAACCGGGACAAGGGGCTTGCTATCGCCCTTGCGCGCTAACCGGCTGCCTCTCCCAGCCGCTATGATCAATCCTTTCATACACCTTCCCCG
>JALXAI010000579.1 GCA_026992215.1 Desulfobacterales bacterium
CTCCCCGGAGTTTCCGCAAGGCTTGCTGCACCTCACGAATTCGAGGAGAAACACGGCGGGATCTTTTTGGGGGGCGAAAGGGTAACATTGATTTACATGGATTTTAATAACGATGTGATTCTCGAACTGGAAGAAGAGTATGATCTCTCCGCCCTCAAAAAAGCCATAGAATACAAGATGGTGGTAAACCCCAGAGGAATGGAGCCCGTAGGGGCAAAGGGGGTATTTGAAGCGGTTACGGATAAATTCAGGGACAGGTTTTTCAGCACGACCGTTGAGAGAACACCGTGGACCCGGAGGTTTTTCCACCGTTCCACCACGGGTCCCGGAGGAGAACAGATTGATGATCTCGTGGAATGGACGAGAGAAAACATCGAGCGGTTGATTCTGAAACCGGTACAGGGTTACTCGGGCAAAGGAATCGTGATAGGTTTTAAGAGTGAAAACCCTGACTCTGATATCGAAAAAGCCTTAAACACGAAAAATTATATCGTCCAGGAACTCGTACCGTTGAACCTGTGGGCGGAAGAATCCCCCTGGCTGAATGACGCCTCATCGGAGGTGGTGCTGGAGAGGTGGCAAACCGACTTCCGCTGTCTTATAACCGATGCCGGATTGATCGGTTTTCTCGGTCGTTTCGGCGGTATACCAACCAACGTGGGTTCCGGAGGCGGTACTCAGCCTCTCGCCATAGTGCCCGGTGATACTCCCACAAGGGACCTGGTAGTCGAGATCAACCGAAAGATCCTCTCGATCCCTTATTCCGACTTGAAAGAAATCAAGGAAAGCGTTGATGAAAAGGCGATTGAAATGGGACACACGTACTTGCTCGGACCCATAAAAACAGCTCTCAGACCCCGTTTAATCAACGAGGCCCAGGTTCGGGCTCTTACTGAATACTCGGTTAACCTCTGGAAAGACGCCGTGAAACTGGAAAAGATGTGGCGGGAGGGATCCCTGGACGAATTTGTTGATATCACGGACGAGGAAAAAAGACTGGCCCGCATGGCTCCGTGGGATGGTGAGCCCGCACTGATGGCAAGCGATGGTCTTTTTTCCTTCGGAGGCCATCCGGATGAGTAGCTTCGATCCCCAGTGGTGGAGGAAGATATTTGACGAGCTTTACCTTTCAACAGATGCCAGAAGCATTGGAGACTCAGCGGTTACGCTGGTTGAAGCAGACATGATAGAGCATCTGTTAAAGCTTGAGCCGGGAGATCGCGTTCTTGATCTTTGCGGCGGACAGGGAAGGCACGCTGTTGAGCTCGCGAAGCGGGGTTATGCGAATATAATCGTTGCTGACTACTCAATGCCACTTCTCAGGTGCGGACAGGAAACCTCCGGGAAAAGTGCGTGCATTGTTTCGTTTCTTCGCTGTGATGCCCGCTTCCTGGCATTTAAACATTCAACCTTCGATCACGTGATGATCATGGGCAATTCCTTCGGTTATTTCAGGGATGACACGGACAACTGCCTGATACTATCCGAGGTGGCGCGAGTGCTTAAGCCCAGAGGGCGAATCCTTATTGACCTGGTGAACAAGAATTACATCGTGAGCCGCTTTCGTGAACAGTCATGGCACGAGGCTGACGATGATCTAGTGGTTTGCAGGCACCGAAGGCTTGAAGACGACGGGATAGTGGTGAGGGAAATGGTTTTGAGCAAAAGCAGGGGGCTTTTGAGGGACGTGACATACTTTTCGAGGCTCTTCGAGAAGGAAGAACTGGATGATATTCTCCGCTGCGCCGGGTTCCGGAATGTGTCTTTCATAGACGAATTTAAGCCTCACGGCACCGAAGGAGACTACGGAATGTTGACCAATCGAACGATAGTCAGTGCGGCGGTTGCGTAGTCACCGGGTTTTTTAGTTCTAGATCATGGAGTACCTTTCGAGATGGATTTTAAAAATATAAAGTTCGGATGGCGAAATCACATCGCTGTTCTTACCTTGAACAGGCCAGAGATCAGGAATGCTATCAGCGACGATAGAATCGTTGACGAAATTGTTGCCGCTTGCAGGGCTGCCCAGGAAAATCTTGATATCCGGGTTATGATCGTCACCGGGGAGGGAAGCGCTTTCTGTGCCGGTGGGAATATTAAAGATATGAAAAATCGGAAGGGCATTTTTTCAGGAAGCCCGGAAGAAATAAGGGAAAATTATCGAAAGGGCATCCAGAGGATTCCCCTGGCGTTTTATAACCTCGATGTTCCCACCATTGCCGCCGTAAACGGTCCTGCCATTGGCGCCGGGTGTGACCTTGCCTGCATGTGCGATATCAGAATTGCAAGTGAAAGGGCTCGTTTCGGTGAAACCTTTGTATCCGTGGGGTTGATTCCCGGAGATGGCGGTAGCTATTTTCTTTCGAGGGCTGTGGGATTTCAGAAGGCGCTGGAACTTGCTTTCACCGGCCGGGTTATAGACGCTGATGAGGCCTATCGAATCAGGCTGGTAAGCGAGGTTGTCCCCCATGGAGACCTGTTGAACCGGTGCATTGAAGTAGCCGGGGAGATCGCTTCAAAACCTCCCAAAATACTGCGAATGGCAAAAAGGCTCATGTACCTGTCTCAACACATGACGCTGCCGGAGGTTCTGGAAATGTCCGCGGCATACCAGGCGCTATGCCACCACACCGAGGATCATCACGAAGCCGTAAGTGCCATGATCGAAAAGAAAAAACCTGTCTTCAGGGGTAAATAACACGTGGGTACTGACGCCCTTTTGCCTGATTTAGCGCAGGTCACTGGGAGGAAAACGGGCGACGGAAAAAAGGAATACCGGGAAGGGAAGCAGACGGCCAGACGTTTTAAACCATGTTGACTTTTTGTCCTGAAACCTACCGTCCGCAGTTCCTGCCCTGGAATCGGGGCTCTTGTTGCCTGTCCCGAGCGGTCGAGCCACTGACGCAATGGCTAGGATTCATCGTGCGGTAAGCTTTACGTGCGATAAAGG
>JALXAI010000580.1 GCA_026992215.1 Desulfobacterales bacterium
ACCTGTTGAAGCGGACCCTCAGGCTTACCGTGCCTCTCTGGTTGTGAGCACCGTATTCGCTTATTTCTCTGGAACACGGGCATACCGTGGTGATAGGAACGTGCACTTCGAGCACGAGGTCGTATCCCTTTTCCTTGTTTAGCGAGCCCATGATACGGCATCCGTATTCCATGAGCCCGGGGGTTCTGGTCACGGGCGAATACTTTTCGATAAAATACGGGAATGATACCTCGATGTGAGCCGACTGTGCCTGAAGGCGGTCTCGCATCTCCTCCAGCAGCGACTTGAATTTTCTTACGTCAATTTCCCCGTGGTACTCGTTTATGATTTCAATGAAGCGACTCATGTGGGTGCCCTTGAACTCCCTGGGCAGGTTCACGTACATGTTAAAAGATCCCACGGTCTGCTGAATCCCGTGAGATTTACTCATCACAGTTATGGGGTACCTGATGTCCTTGACGCCTACCTTGTCAATGTTTATGTTCCTGCAGTCCTTGGAATTCTGAATATCAAGCAGGTTTCTATGAGCTGTCATTGTTTCCCACTCAGGTTTAGACAATACTTGCCGATCGCTTCAAGGCTGCTGCGAGTTTCCGCACCTACGTCATCCGCGAAAATACCCTTGAGATCCGCCTCTATTATCTTGGGATCGTAGGGGAGAAAACCTATAATTTCAAATTCCTGCAGTGCTTCTTTTATAAACTTCCTGTCTTCTTCGTTTCTTATCTTGTTCGCAACCACTCCCAGTCGCTTCAAGTTGATGTCTTCCGCAAGTTCCTTTATCCTCAGCGCCGTGTCAATACTTCTCCTTCCCGGTTCAACCACCAGCAAAAGAAGATCCACTCCCGAAGATGTTGCCCTTCCCAGGTGTTCCACCCCCGCTTCCATGTCCATTATGATGACTTCGTCTCTGCCCAGGATCAAGTGTACCACGAGGTTTTTGAGCATGACGTTTTCGGGACACACACACCCGCCTCCCCCTTTTTTTACGCCACCCATAACGAGAAGTTTAAGGTTGTCTCTGACGGGTACGGCTATTTTTTCGGGAAGATCGTCGACTTTAGGATTCATTTTGAAGAAGCCACCGAAGGCTCCCGGCGTCGCCCCGGTTCTCTCGGCAATGAGGTCCTTCATGTGCGCAAGTGGCAGGATATCTCCGGCATTTGGTACTCCAAGAGCAGTACCAAGGTTGGAGTCCGGGTCAGCATCAATGGCAAGAACCCTGTGTCCCTGGTCTGCCAGCCACATGCTGAGGAAAGCAGACACCGTTGTCTTTCCGACTCCACCCTTACCGCTGACCGCTATTTTCATTTCTTATTGTCTCCCGTCATGAGTTTTCGTCTGATTCCCATTAGTCTGTAAACCGTCATACCGCTTATAACCGCAATGTCTTCCACGGGTAAGTAATTAACGATGGAATCGTCAAAGAGAATACTTGCTTCCGGAGGGAACTCGTCGTCTCCCTTCCATACCACCAGGATCAACGGAACCCTGGGTAAAACGCCAACTCTTATCGAGTAGTCTCCGTACTTGGAAGGTGTCGCCCCAAGCTCAATACCGCAGTCGAGCAACGCCTTGGGATTGCCGCCGAAAGTTAAACGCAAAGGATCGGTGGCTCGTTTTTGAAAGGCCGAATAGTAGAAATGGCCGTCTGGTATCTGCCTGAAATTAATCAGGTTACCGGTGAGTTTCGATCCGTCGGCTCTCAGCAGGTAGTGAAGAATTACGATTTTCTCGGGGAGGGGAACCTCCTTGCTGTCGTTGGTACAAACAACATCAATTTTGTCCCCGATGGTAACCACATGTTCCCTGTTGAAAAAAGGCACCTTGATTCGCGGTCGTCCCCTGTCGTCCAGATCTATGTCTGCTCCGCCAAGCTTCGCAACCCGATGTGGATTTGCCTCTTTCAATTCTTCGGAAGCCAGCCTGAAAGACTCCTTGTAGTCATCGATTCTTGCCATAATGATCCCCTACATATAGTTTTCGCGAATTATATTAGCAATTACTTCTCAAATCAACGATTACTTTTGTTTAACTTAAGAAGCTTCCCGTTTGCCATGGGTTTTGATGCTTGACATTGCATGCCGGGGGTGGTAGTGAGTCAATACTGCTTGGATCCGGTACCGGACTGAGACAGGAAGAGAAAACGCGTAGCCATGCTTGTGGAGCCTTCCGTCTGTAGTTCGGAAGGCTTTTTTTAGTTTTGATGTGAAAGAAAGGCTTGCCATGAGGGAAAAGGTCGTCATCATAGGCGTTGGTAAAGTCGGACTGGCTGTCGGATATCTCCTTAAAAAGCAGGGCTATCGCATAGCAGGCGTTTGCGCAAGGCGCAGGGAGTCCGTGGACAGGGCAGTAAGGTTCATCGGCGGAGAGCCATCACGCAATGTCGCGGAAACGAGCAGACTTGGTGACGTGGTGCTCCTGACCACCTGTGATGATCAGATTCAGCCGGTTTGTGAAGAGATAGCTTCAAAAGGAGGATTCCGCAAAGGCCAAAAAGTTATTCACATGAGCGGTGCTTCGTCTCTCGAAGTCCTGAAATCTGCCAGGGATTCCGGGGCAGATATTCTCTCAATACACCCCCTGCAGGCGTTTGCAACGGTGGACGGGGCCATCGAACAGCTTCCGGGAACCATTTTCGGTGTAACGGCAGAAGATCACCTGGCGGATTGGGCAAATAACTTCGTACGAGCGCTAGGAGGTAAACCCATCCGCATCGCAGACGAGCAAAAGGCAATATACCACGCGGCCGCATGTGTAGTTTCCAATTACTTCGTGACCTTAATGTGGATCGGCAAAAATATGGCGACTCAAGCCGGAATTCCTGAGAAAATCGCCCTGGAGGCCTACTGGCCACTGGTCAGGGGCACCTTCAAAAACCTGGAGAAAAACACTCCCGTGGAGGCGCTGACCGGCCCGATCGCCAGGGGAGACATTGAAACAATAAAAGAGCACAGGAAAAAACTCGAAAGGGAACTGCATCAGTTTTTGAAGGCTTACGATGTGCTTGGCCGCCACACGGTAGAGGTCGCCATTGAAAAGGGAACCATAGATAAGGGAACGGCGAAAAAATTGCTGGAGGAGCTCGGAGGATAGCTACTAGAGCCACCCGGGATCATCAATAGTTACTCGGCTGCTTTCTTGAAATATGAAAATCACGTCCTTGACTTAATCAACTCTCAGCATGCTTACCACCATGGGAGGAAACAGTGGAAAAGGTTACAACACAAACAATTCGGCAGATGAAAAAAAACGGGAAAAAGATTACGATGCTGACTGCCTATGATTATTCAATGGCGGCGCTACTTGACCAGGTAGGCGTTGACATTCTCCTGGTTGGGGATTCCCTGGGAATGGTCGTGCTAGGGTATGAAACCACGCTTCCCGTTACCATGGATGAGATGCTTCATCACACCAGGGCGGTGGCCCGGGCCGTGAAAAGAGCGATGGTGGTGGGAGATATGCCGTTTATGAGTTACCAGGTGTCGAGCGAACAGGCCCTGGAAAACGCTGGCAGATTTCTCAAAGAAGCAGACGCCCACGCCGTGAAACTGGAAGGCGGAGCTGAAATTTATGACACGGTTAGAAAACTCGTTGCATCAGGGATTCCCGTAATGGGACACCTGGGGTTAACTCCGCAGTCCATTCACCAGCTTGGGGGATACGGTGTACAGGGAAAGGAAGACGAAACAGCGAGAAAGATGATACAAGACGCGAGAGCACTGGCAGACGCGGGGATTTTTTCCCTTGTGCTCGAATGTGTTCCCGTCGCTCTCGCAAAAAAAATTACAGAAACGATATCGGTACCCACAATCGGCATCGGTGCCGGAATCCATTGTGACGGCCAGGTGCTGGTAACCCACGATTTACTTGGAATTTTCGAAAAGTTCATTCCCAGATTCGTTAAGAGATACGCCGAGTTAAATAAGCCGATAAAGGATGCCGTTACCGAATTTATTGAAGAAGTCAGAGCCGGCAAGTTCCCGGGAGCTGAGCATTCTTTCGAGGAATGAGCGAATGGAGTTGAAAGGACCGCTGTTGCGTTTTTCCTTGGCTACCTGTGAGAACGCGGGCCGGTTCGGATGACATCGTAGTAGGCGATAAATCTCAAGAAAAGTCGGTGATCCCTGTATTCGTCCTCGTCTATATCCGCAACCCGGTGAAGGTAGTCGTATTCAAACTCGGTGGCCAGCCATCGGTTTATGTTATACCTTGAGGTAAACGCAAAATTTATGGTTGAACGCGTGTTACTTCCCTCTCCGCCGATCCTTTCGTGCTCAAATTCTCCTGACACCGTGTTTATCCACCTGTTGTGGTAGTTGTAACTGAAATCCGTGCTTACCGACCAGTACTCTTCGTAGCCAAGGTTTTCCCTGTCTATGTACCTCTCCCTGTAGCCGCCCTCAAAAGCGGAATTAAGAGTCCAGTGCCTTCCCGTTTTCGTTATACCGAGTTCCCACGATGGATTCGATTGTTGAGGATTATCCTGTATATCTCTCCAGAAGTACCCCACCCCGGCATAAAGGGAAAAGGTTCGGGAAAATGAGTGGTAAAGAGTCAGTCCCACGTCCTCGACATCGTAATCGGGTTGATATTCATTGGAATCGTACAATCTAAGCGTGTAAGAACCCCTTACTTCCAGGTGGGTATGCCTGGTGAAGGCATACGTGTATGAAACACTTATATCATGCCCCGTAAAATCCTCGGAGGGCTGACTTTCGTCGGGGAGATCAAACTCCGCGCTGGTAAACTCGTATTCTATTTCAAGGTTGTGCCGTACGTTAAACCTGTAACCGAGGGTTGTGCCGTAAACATTTTCCATGCTATCGGTAAGATCCTCGCGGTCGTTTTCGAACCGTGAGTTGGTGTAGTTTAGTTGCACGTACCGGTCCCTTCCGAATTCCCAGCGAAGATTCGGTCGAAACGTGTTTCGCCAGTACTCATTTCGACCTCTCGATTCACGGATATCCGTAACCGGCAGTTCCCCGATAGGGGTCTGAATGGTTTCTTCCCTCTCATCCCTGGGGTCGTTACCGAGCCTGAAGTTGTCGTCAAAACCGAGTTCCAGGTGGCGAGTCACAAAGTACCAGGCTCGCATCGTGGCATCATGAGTGGTGATATCGTTGTCGCTGTAATCCTGGTACCGAGTAATCCCCAGTTCGTAGTCGAGGTCAAGCCCCTTTCTTTCGTCAAAATACGATACCGTGACGCCGGGAGAACATACCAGGATGTAATCATCTTTTTCGTTATTGGGGTCTAGATCTATGTTTGTGTCATAGTAACCCTCGAGAGAAATCCTCGGAGTTACCGTTACCTGGGCGGCACCAAAGGTGGCATGGGGAAAAAGGGTTACGAGAACAAAAATGAACAACGCGGAGGAAAAGAACTTAACAAGTGGTGAGTCCTTCCGATTCAAGATGACACCCTACTCCTCAAGAATCCAAAATTGTTTTGAATTATGAAAAGAATCCACTAGTTAGGAATTTACACGCATTTCAAGGAGAACGCAAGGAAAATGTTCGAACAGTCACCGTCCCTTACTTCATCCAGAGGCCGTTTCTGTAAGTATACCCGAGGGATTCCATCACTTCTCTCGCTTTCCTGTCCCGGGGATTTATGTAAGCGATCAATTCGTAGCTCAACAAAGCTTTATCCTTGAATCCATTTTTCTCACACCAGCGGGCGAGCTTTTTCAAGCTGGCAACACTGTTCAGGTTTGTTCTTTGGACAAGCTTGTTATACTCAACGGCTTTTCTTGATTCCTCGGAATATTCAACGGAAATCACGTTGCTTTTTGACAGGACATAAGAACTGGTTTTACCCTTCACGTAATAGTAGTTGCCGTCAAACTCGGTTACTCCCTCAACCCTGGTTCCGTCCTTGAGAGTGACCACCCTGCTGTTGAGACGGTCTTTAATGGGAGCTTTTTCTCTGAACCACTTCTTGTGCAATTCGACAATTTCCCGTTTTGCCTCTTTGACGTTTCTCCCCTTAGGGTACTTTATAAGGTATTTGCTTATTATTTGTATTGCCCTGGGAATACTTTTCGTCTGCGATGCAAGGGCTTTCAACTGTTTCCATGTCTCGTCGTCTTTCTTCTGTGCTTCCAACCTCGCTAATTTTTTCTTCAGTTCTATACGTTTTTTTTCAATTTCCTGCAGAGCTTCCCTGGCTGAAAGTACAAAGTTACCATTCGGATGCTGCGCGATATAATCCCTGAAAGCGGCTTCCGCCTTGTCAAAATCTTTACCGGCTTCTTCCGCTTTCTTTTTTGCGAGCTCAAAATCCTGTTTATCAAGAGCATCAAAGCATCGTTTCTTGATTTCTTCCAGCTTCGCTTTTTTGGCCGTATCGCTGCCGAACTTTTCCAGGCATTGTTCAACCAGAAAAAGGGCCTTCTTGAATTTTCCTTCTTTTTCTGTTTTTTGGATTTCTTTTACTGATCTTGCGAAAATAAGATCCGGTATGGCTAACAGCTTCTTTTCCACTTCTTCTTTGTATCGCCCCTTGGGATACTTCTTTAGATATGATTCCAGGGACTTCTGGCATTCTTCGTACCTTTCACCGGCTTTATCACATGCCACAAGTGCCTGCTGGTAGCTTCTCTCGTCCATTCTTTCATGGAGCCGTTGAAGGGACTTCCGTATTTCTTTTCTGTACCTGCCGTGAGGATGGGTTTTAAGATAGCGTTCAAGTGCGATCCTGGCTTTTTCCAGGTCATCTCCTGCCTTTTTTTCCTCTGCCAGTGCCTTCCGAAAATCTGACCTATCTATGACCTTCGGCAACTCGTGCAGTTTTTGTCTTACCGCGGGAACAAACTGGCTTTTGGGATACTTGTTGAGGAAGTTCTTGTATAATACAAGACGTCTCCGGGGGTCTTTCGTCTTTTCCGCGAGTTTCGTGAGGTTCATGTATGCATTTTTGTCATTAATTTTTTGAATGGACGAAAAGTAGGTTGCTATCACAACCACAAGGCCCATCAAGACAAGCCCCGCAATAAGGCCGATCAGGAGGTTTTTCTTTCTCTTCTCGCGCCTGAGGATCTGGAAATCCTGGAGAAGATGATCAGCTTCCACAACCAGGTCGCGGTTGAGAGATTCGAGTTCGGCCTTCAGTTCAAGCGCCTCTTCAAATGCCTCTTCATCTACGGCTTTTCTTATCTTATCCAGACATTCCTCTGCTTCGGAAAGCTGTGCCTTGCATCTTTCTAAACCCTCTTCTGCCTCGGGGTGATCACGCACAATCTTTTTTGCTTTTTCATAATAATCTATTGCCTTGTTTGGATAGCCTTCCTGGAGATAAGAATCAGCCTCTTTCAGCAGAGACTCAGCTTCCTTTATTGCTGCGTCAGCCTTATCAATTATTTTTATTATGTAATTGGGAAGTTCGCCAAGCTGTTTAAGAGCCTCGCAATTTTGCTTAACCTCGTAAAACTTGTTTTCAAGGTAAGCACTCTGTATAGCTTCCACCAACTCTTTTTGAAGCTGGATTTCTCTTGTCACCTCTTTTTACTCCCCTCGATTTTCTGGTGTAATTTACTGCTTTGTCTACTCTCTAAACTATGAGGATTGCATTCAAAATGTCAAATTAAAATACCATCGCGCGAAATTGACTCAAACCGAATCAGAAGTCGCTTCTCTGTGGATACTCAGCAACTTACAGGATATGACCAGGATACATTAAAGAAGTTCCCGGGAACCCCTTTACCGGGAACTTCAAGTCCAAACCAAGGGTGTGTACCGACAGGGGAATTTACGGGGTGCTTAAGCCCTCTGCTCCCTATTTTCTTAAATACTTCATCTTCGGATCAGGCCTTCCAACGAAACACGAATGATTGAACCGATACTTCTTGATGATTTCCAAAGCAACCAGGGCTTCGTCTCTTTTTGCTCCGAAGTCAAATAGCCACTGATTTCCCTCCACGATCTTCCAGTTGCCGCCGACATTTTTTACCTGAAGATGGGCGGGATTAAAGTAGATGCAATCTTCCCCGTCCACGGGCCCGGTCGGAGATTGATTGCCTTTGAGCCAGTAATGAAAGGATGCACGGGGACGTCCAACAAAACATTGCCTGTTTAAGCCGTAATGCCTGATAATACGGTAGGCTTGAAGTGCCTGGCACATGTTGCTCCCAAAATCTAGAATCCACATGCTGCCCTGTACAATTTTCCAGCTTCCCGAGATATTTTTTACTTCTATCATGTCAGGGTTAAAAGAAATACAGTCTTCATTCAACTGAACAGGAGGCGAAGCCTGGGCAGTACTAAAGGAGAAATGTATCCAGGGACTCCACTGGCCTACAACGGGACCCTTCACTGCCCTTACCCGGACTCGGCCGGGATTGTCACCCGGAAAGGTTACTACGTAGGCATTGCTGGCAAGGCCCGTTACGAGCAACCAGGGCGTCCCTGACTGACTCGCCCATTCACCTTTCTTGCGGCAGTGCATGCAATCAACCTCAACGTCGTAGGTTATACCGGAACCCGGTACTTTTTTCCATTTTACCAGCAGTTTTCTGGGGAAATTACGGTACACCTTGCCGTCAACAGGTGAAACGATTTCCGGGGTGGGTACCAGTATCCTGAGGGACTTCTGCAGTATATCCAGCGCCTCGTTTGATGTTGCGTAACCACATGATAAAACAACAAGCAGGGTTAATATTACAGACATGATGGCAAAAAAAAGCTTTTTCGACCTCATAGAAAAACCCTCTTAAACACGATGTTTTGTTACCTCGCCCGTAAAAACGCCTATCCCTAGTAAGCTCCGTGTTGAGCTTTTCGCCAGCCTTCCTTTTTAAGTTCCTCCATGCGCTGGTTTCCCCAGTTTTTCAATTTTTCAAGGTAAGCCTTCATATCCACTTTCGCCAGCTTCACAATCTCGGCCCGTTGCTTTCTTCCTTCGTCCAGTTCTTTGGGGGTAAGCCCGTTCCAGGAACAGTATCCCCTGTCGAAGATAACTTCAGGAGTAATTTCAATTTCATTTACATTGAGCCTCGTGAAGGTGGCTTCAATCAAAGGCAGGTTATATTCTATTACCCACCCGTTATCCCGGATCATTGCCTCGGGGTTGTAGATAATGTCCTTTGAACATTGAGGGCAATATAGGTTCCTGATGGCCTCACGAGGAAGGATGTTGTTCTTGTTCATAACGTTGGCTTTCTCTTTCCCGCAACTGCAGGTGATGATCAAATTGGTACACATTGTCCTCTCCTTGGCTTCTCTATTATTCTTACCTAATACTACTACCGGGATAGCGAAACAGCAACAAGATTTGTTATCGGCTTTGCGCTCCTTGCTGTTATCCCGTTCTATGGAGAAAAATTAAGGGGATCCTTCCTTCGCGGTTCATCCATAGATCAATGCTTTTTACTCGCCGGGCATTGCCAATCTGCCGGCACCCGGGAAAACTCCGGGTATGCCGGGATGTCTCCTTCCGGGTTAAGTATTCTGATTATGATTTCAAAAGTCAGGGGACCGGACTAAATTTCAAAGTCGACTGCTATTATACCCTCGCATATTTCAAGCACCATCTTCAACACCGCCACGTGTTCCGGATGTTGCTGGTAAACCTTCAGCGCATCGACATTTTCAAAAGTCGCTATGAGCCCGAAATCGTATGACCTCTGGGATCGAATTATGTCAAACCCCATTTCATAGCCCTTTATCTCGGGAATCTTGGCCGGAAGGGCTTTCAGCTTTGTTTCCAGCTCCTCTTTCTTCTCTGCGGGCGTACCTTCTTTGAACTTGAGCAAAACAATGTGTCTGAGCATAAACCACT
>JALXAI010000581.1 GCA_026992215.1 Desulfobacterales bacterium
CCACAAATTCATCCCGCTGCTGGGGAGTTAGCTTTCTCCAGTGCCTGCCAAGAGAACGCTTTGCCATCTCTTTGAAATCAAAATAATGCGAAATTATATCCCAGATCTTCTGTCTTCTTTCTTCGGTATGTTCGGGCCCCTTGTAAGCCGGATCCTTTAAGACGGAAAGAACTTTCTCGGTTCCCTCTTCTATCGTTTCCATGGGCGTTTTTGCCCAGGAATGACCAGCCCAGACGAAAATACAACCGATAATCATCGGAACAAGAAACAACAATATTTTCGATATTTTCATGTCAACATCCTCCTAATAGTTTCGAACTGCTTGACCAATACTTGATTCTTTAATTAAAAATTCCTAATGTCCGACGAAGTTATCTCGCCAAAAAAGTGCATTTAAAATATATCTCATATATCAAGAACATTTCCACAAAATTCCCGTCCACCTCTCTACGCTGTCTTCTGCAGAAAGTCCATAAACGCTGCCAGGGTATTGGAATCTTCCACCTGATACACTTTTACCTCCCTTGAAATTCTACGCATAAGACCGCTAAGGACCTTCTTGGGCCCCACTTCAACGAACACTTCGTAGCCGTCATCTACCAGCCTTTTCATAGACTGGAGCCACAGGACAGGCATGGTCACCTGGGTAGCAAGTTTTTTTCTTACTTCTTTTTTCGAACTTAAGTAGCTTGCGTCGACATTCGAAACCACCGGAGCTTTCGGATCGTCAAAATTCTGTTTTGATAACTCAAGATCAAGTTTCTCGCGAGCAGATTCCATATATTTGCTGTGCCACGGACCGCTTACCTTGAGCATAACACACCGCTTGACCCCTTTTTGTTTACACAGGTCTATCGTCTTTTCTACCTCATCCTGCGAACCTGTGATAATCAGTTGCCCTTCCGAGTTTATATTCGCAATCTGGGATCCACACTCAGCGCATATCTGTTCAAGATCCGGCATGGGAAGGTTCATTATTGCAGCCATCGCCCCGGGATTTTTTTCCGCCGCTTCATGCATGAAAGCTCCTCTTAGCTTTGTAAGCCGCATCACCTGATCAAATCCGAGTACTCCAGCAGCGTAAAGTGCGGAATATTCGCCAAGGCTGTGGCCTGCAAACGCCTGAAACTCAACGTCGTGTGTTTTGAGCACTTCGTAACAGGCTATGTTGATCAAGGTCACGGCGGGCTGCACATTTTGCGTACTCGTTAAAATATCCTCGGGACCGGAGAAACAAAGCTTTTTCAGGTCCATGGAAACTGCGTCGGATGCCCGTTCAAACAAGTCTCTAACGTACGGGAACCTGTCGTAAAACTCCTTTCCCATTCCAACATATTGAGCCCCCTGGCCGGGAAAAAGACCCACCATCTTCATTTCCCTCTCCTCATACAGAAAATATTGCTAAAATTTGTCCGTTTGATTTATGCTAGTATTTTGAAAAAGGAAACTTTCATATTGTTAGACGTCTATCACAAAGTATCGTTTAAAAACAACATATAACTTGTGGCTCGATACAATGGGGTTTCCGCGGAGCTAAGGGATACGGAAAAAAAGAAAACAACACCTTGTAATAAGGGTTAAAATCAGTTTAACTTGACAAAAATGCCCCATTTTCTTAAGTTAAAGACAATTATTAAACCAGAATTTGGGGCTTTATTTCAAGGGGTTAAAAGAGGGCATTGGAAGCAAGATCCGTCAAGAGACTTGGCGAACTTTTATTAAGGGAATCATTGATATCCGGAGAGCAGCTGGAGAAGGCCCTTGAGGATCAAAGTACGTCCGGTTCATCCCTGGGATCGAGTCTCGTCAAATTAGGGTACATCAACGAATCAGACCTGATGGAATTTTTGAGCCGGCAATTTGGTGTACCCGCCGTGGATCCGACCAAGATCGATATAGATGAGAAAATCATTGAGTTGATCCCTTCCCACATGATCCAGAAGTACCTGCTTGTCCCTATAGCTCTCAAAGGAAATACCTTGAGCATCGCGATGGCGGATCCCAGCAATCATTTTATAATCGACGATATCAGATTTCTTACCAGGAAAAATATCCAGGTAAACGTGGCGACGGAAAGCTCCATTATGTCGGTAATTCAAGAGTACTTCGATCCGTCTTCCTCCCTTGAAGATGTTATTGGGAGCATGGATGACGACGACATTGACGTGGTTTCCGTGACGGATGATTTTGATCTCGATTCCGTCGAAAACGAAGCCGAACAGGCTCCGGTGGTAAAGCTCGTTAACCTGATCCTGATGGACGCCATCAAAAAGGGAGCCAGCGACATTCACATTGAACCTTACGAAAAAATGTTCAGGGTAAGGTTCAGGATCGATGGTGTTCTCTACGAAATAATGAAGCCTCCGTTGAAATTGAAAAATGCACTTATTTCCAGAATCAAGATAATGAGTCGCCTTGACATTGCCGAACGCCGTCTCCCCCAGGACGGGCGAATAAAGCTCAGGGTGCGCGGGGGAGAAATGGATTTCCGCGTTTCCGTTCTTCCGACGCTTTTCGGCGAAAAGGTGGTGTTGAGGCTCCTTGATAAATCCAACCTTCAGCTTGACATGACTAAACTCGGGTTCGAAGAAACCCAGTTGAAACTCTTCAAAGACGCTATACACAAGCCCTACGGCATGGTGCTCGTCACGGGACCCACCGGAAGCGGTAAAACCACTACTCTTTACAGTGCATTATCAGAGCTTAACAAGACCACAGAAAATATTTCAACCGCGGAAGACCCGGTTGAATTTAACCTGCCCGGGATCAACCAGGTACAGATTCACGAGGCTATCGGGTTAACTTTTGCCGCGGCGTTAAGGTCCTTTCTAAGACAGGATCCTGACATAATCATGGTGGGAGAGATAAGAGACTTCGAGACCGCGGAAATAGCCATAAAGGCTGCACTGACAGGTCACATGGTTCTGAGTACTTTGCATACCAATGACGCACCCAGCACCATAAATCGATTGCTCAACATGGGAGTTGAACCTTTTCTTGTCTCCTCCTCCGTCAACTTGATTCTGGCACAAAGATTAGCCAGAAGGGTATGCACTCAATGCAAAGAAGAAATAGAAGTGCCGGAGGAGGTGCTGCTGGACCTTGGAGTGGACGAAGACGACATCGGAACGTTCAAATGTTACAAGGGCAGCGGATGTCCCGTCTGCAGTAATACCGGGTACAAGGGGCGAATCGCGCTGTACGAGGTCATGCCGATTTATGAAGAGATCAAAGAACTAATACTGGTAGGGGCATCAACCACCGAAATAAAACGTGAAGCGATGAGGCTCGGTATGCTAACATTGAGGCAAAGCGGGATACTTAAATTAAAACAAGGAATTACCACCATAGAAGAAGTAATCCGTTGTTCTGTCAAGGATTAAGGGGGTATTTAGATGCCTGTATATGTCTGGAAAGGGAAAGATGCCAAAGGGAACAAGAGGAGCGGCGAAATAGAGGCCAACAACGAAAACATTGCGCGTCTCCTTTTGCGTCGGCAGAATATCACGGTAAGCAAAATAAAGCCCAAACCCAAAGACATATTTGAAAACGTAAAATGGCTTCAGCCGAAAGTAAAAGACAAGGACGTCGTGGTCTTTATTCGCCAGTTTGCCACCATGATAGATGCCGGCCTCCCGCTGGTTCAGGGCTTGCAAATACTTCAGGAACAGCAGACCAACAGAACTTTTAAAACGATATTGAAGCAGGTACAAAAGGACGTGGAGGAAGGGTCAACGTTTGCCGACGCCCTTAAAAAACACCCCCAGATATTTGATGAACTAACCATAAACCTTGTCGCGGCAGGTGAGGTTGGTGGAATCCTTGACGTGATTCTCAGCCGATTGGCAACTTACATGGAAAAAATAGCAGCCCTTAAAAAGAAAGTTAAGGGAGCAATGACGTACCCGGCAATAGTAACCATTATTGCCATTCTGGTCACCGCAGTCATTCTTATTTTTGTCATTCCCGTGTTTTCCAAGATGTTTGCCGACTTTGGTGCGGCACTGCCTGCACCCACCCAGTTTGTCATAAAGATAAGCGACGCGGTAAGGAATTATTTCCACTGGTTTTTCCTTGCTGTTATTCTACTGTTTATCGGGTTTAAGAGGTTCAGGAAAACGGAAAAAGGCAGGGATATCACAGACAGGCTGGCACTTCGATTACCCGTTTTCGGCATGCTGCTGAGAAAGGTAGCCGTCGCGAAATTTACCCGAACTCTGGGTACCATGCTGAGCAGCGGTGTGCCAATCCTGGAAGCAATGGACATCGTCGCGAAAACTGCGGGCAACAAAGTGATTGAAAACGCAATTCTCGAGACGAGGGCAAGTGTTGCAGAAGGTAAAAGCGTCACCGAGCCCCTGATGCAAAGCGGGGTGTTCCCACCCATGGTGGTTCAAATGATTTCGGTGGGTGAATCTACCGGGGCTCTTGACGCAATGCTGGGAAAGATTGCCGATTACTACGACGAAGAGGTTGATGCTGCCGTGGAAGCTCTAACCTCGATGCTGGAACCATTTATGATGGTATTCCTCGGGGTTGTAATCGGCGGCCTGGTTATTTCGATGTATCTGCCTATCTTCAAGATGGCAGGAGTTGTAGCCGGCGGTTAAATGATTCCGAACGGAATTGCCATTACCGAAAAGGAAAAAGAGCAAGAAGCTGAAAAAATACTGGTTAAAGTAAAGTATCTTATTTTTTTTCGCTTGCTTGTCGCCACTTTCCTGCTCGGTTTGACTCTTTACTTTCAGGGCTCCAGGTACAAATCCTTCCTTTCGCTGCCGGTAGTCTACCTGTCCCTTCTGGCAGGGTCTCTGTTTTTTTTTACGGCGATATTCTCGCTCTATTTAAAATACGTAAAAAACCCAGTCCTTTTCGCATACGGTCAGCTTCTTTTCGATACCGTTTTCGTCTCTTTCCTGATACTTTTTACCGGTGGTATCACGAGTATTTTTTCGTTTGGCTACATGATCGTTATTATAATTGCCGCGACCATTCTCTCCAGGAGAGGCAGTTTTATCATAGCCTCCGCAAGTTGCATCCTGTACGGCATTATTCTTGACCTTCAATACTACGGAGCATTTCGTTACATCCTACCCCCTGAGTTGCCTTACGCATCACCTGCTCCTTCCGGCAGCTACTTATACACGCTGCTTGTCACCAGCAGCGCGTTCTATCTGGTCGCATACCTGAGCAGTCACCTGACGGAGGAGTTAAAGAAAAGCAAGGTTCAGTTAAAGGCCAAGCAGAGAGACCTAGCCGAGCTGGAATTGCTCAACAAGAACATAGTACAGAGCATAAACAGCGGTCTCATAACCCTGGATCGCAATTTTCGAATAATCTATTTTAACAGGGCAGCCAGCGAAATGATCGGTGGCGAACACCTTTCCCGGTTACTCAACACGCCAATCGATAAGGTCTTTCCCAATATAGCACCTTATTTACCCGGTAACAGCAAAAGAAACCAAAACTGGAATTCCAGGACCAGCAGGGGGGAAATGGAGTACACCAGAAAAGACGGGAAAAAAATGTTCCTCGGATTCTCCCTTTCAAAGTTAAAAGGGACGCGCGGGGAGCAATATGGTCATATCCTGGTTTTCCAGGATCTTACCCTGTTAAAAAAAATGGAACAGCAGGTAAAACATATGGAGCGGCTCGCGCTGGCAGGGGAAATGGCAGCCGTGGTAGCCCATGAAATCAAGAACCCCCTGGCTTCAATGAGCGGGTCCATTCAGATGCTCAAAAGCGAATTGGATCTAAACCCTCTTCAAGAGCGCCTTATGGGCATTGTGTCGAGAGAAATTGACCGCTTGAACTCGATGGTTAAAGAATTTTCCCTTCTGACCAAGTCGAAAGCCAGCACCCCGCAGAAAGTAAACGTTAACAACGCTATCTCCGATACGCTCACAATTCTTCAAAGCAACTATGATGTTGCTAACCGAATAAATATCGTCAGGGATGGGCAAAATGGCCTTGAGATAGTAATAGACCCTCAGCAGTTGCAGCAGGTTCTGTGGAATCTCTTTACCAACGCCGTGGAAGCCATGCCGGATGGCGGCACCCTTACCGTAAAAACTGCCCTGGTAAATTCGGATGGTAAAGAATCCGGGCAGGAAGTTGTGATAACCGTAAGCGACACCGGCGTGGGTATTCCCCGGGAGATAAGAAATAGGGTTTTTGACCCCTTTTATACCACCAAAACCCAGGGTACAGGTCTCGGACTCAGCATTGTGAGACGAATTATCAACGACTACGGGGGGAAAATAATACTCGACGATACCGATTCGGGATGCGGGACAAGCTTCAAAATATATTTCCCGAAAGCCCCGTCATGATCAAAAATCGCGGCAAACAAAAATCCCCCTGGGAAATCCCGGGGGGATTTTACTTTATAGGCACTTCGCCTGCCAAGCCTTTATTATTGCGATTGACTCGCCGCCAGTTGATTTACCTTGCGGGTCAACCTTGATATCTTCCTCGCAGCATTTCTCTTGTGAAGGACTCCCTTGGAGGCAGCCTTATCAATAACAGGGATAACTTCCTGCAGTGCCTGTTGTGCTTCTTCCAGTGACTTCCGCTCTACGGCAAGCCTTACCTTCTTGATTACGTTTTTCACTCGCGTTTTGATCGATTTGTTTCTGAGTCTCCTACGCTCGTTTTGCCTCGCTCGCTTCATCGCGGACTTATGTGTCGCCAATGCCGGTACCTCCTTTTCAATTGTTGTTTCTAAAATACCATGAAACGGGTATCATATTACCATTCAAATGAAAACAGGCAAAACTAATTTTGCCTCCCGGCAGGAAAAGTATATCCTTCCTTAAAGCTGCCAAAGATGATAAATTACACCATCTGAAAATTGAAACTTCCTGGAAGTCCTCTTCAATCCGGAACTTGTTTTTTTATTCATCAATGAAGAAAAAGTCAAGCAAAAATAGTGGCATCGGTTTTCTTTGCCGGGAATGCGGTTACGAAAGCGTAAAATGGTTTGGCAAATGTCCGGAGTGCGGAAACTGGGGGTGCATGACGGAAATAGCCCGTTCCGCTTCGAGAACCGTGCTTTCATCATTCAGCAACCAATCCCCTGAAGCTGTTTCCATATGCGACATATCGTCTGAGAAACAACAAAGGATATCCACGGGTATAGGAGAATTCGACAGGGTTCTCGGAGGAGGCATTGTACCGGGTTCCCTTGTCCTTATAGCGGGAGATCCGGGCATCGGGAAATCAACCCTGCTTCTCCAGGCACTTTCCCGTATCAGTAAGAGAGGGAAATCCGTACTTTATGTTTCCGGTGAAGAATCCGTAGACCAGATAAAGCTGAGGGCTGATCGTCTTGGCATAAAAGAAAGAAAGCTGAAAGTTGCCACTGAAACCAACCTCGAAAGCATGCTCAACCTGCTTGAAAGTATTCGACCCTTGGTGCTTGTGATCGATTCTGTTCAAACGGTCCAAACTTCTTCCGTAGGGAGTCCTCCCGGCTCGGTGAGTCAAATACGGGAGAGTGCCAATATCCTGCTTACCATTGCAAAAGCAACAGAAATTGCGATTATGCTCGCCGGGCATGTTACCAAGGAAGGGATGATCGCGGGACCGAGGATTCTGGAACACCTGGTAGATGCCGCCCTTTACTTCGAAGGCAGCGGAGGTCAAAATTTTCGGATCCTCAGGGCCGTTAAAAACCGATTTGGCGCAACCAACGAGATAGGCGTCTTTGAAATGAGTGACAGGGGATTGATAGAGGTAACAAATCCTTCTGCCATATTCATTTCGGAGCGTCCGGAGAACATCTCCGGGTCAGTGGTAATGGCAAGCATCGAGGGAACCCGACCCATACTGGTCGAAATTCAGTGCCTTGTCACGCCCACGACTTTTCCTCAACCACGAAGAATGACCATGGGCATCGACGGAAACAGGCTGGCTCTCCTGACGGCCATCCTCGAAAAAAAGATGGGGATCTCTTTTTCGGGGAACGACATTTTCATAAACGTCGCGGGTGGCGTAAAAATAATAGAGCCGGCAATCGACCTGCCTGTAGTGATGGCGCTGGTTTCCTGCTATTTTGACAAGCCCCTTCCTCCGGACGCGGTAATTTTTGGTGAAGTAGGGCTGGTAGGAGAGGTACGCGGTGTTGACAGAGCAGAAACAAGGGTGTCCGAAGCATCCAAGCTTGGCTTCAAAAAAGTAATTATGCCCGCTCCCAACCTCCAGGCTGTTCCACCAGCTTGCAAGATCGAGGCAAAAGGAGTATCAAGCCTTGTAGAAGCAATTAGAAGTTGTGACACCTTCACCGCGAAGTAAGAGCCCGGTACCTTCGCGTGCCGGCATGAATGATTAATTGAAATCGCCCCTGTCCCCGGGATTTCAGGGGCAAACCAAACCCGCCGAAATACCCCTCTTGTTTGACCGGGACAAAAGAGCTATATTTACACTTGGTTCTGTTTCAATACATTCGGATCAAGTTCCCCTCGAAAAGCAAAAAGATGGAAAAAACAAAAATGTCCGGAGAAAACGTTATACCCTTTCCGAAGGAGAAGATGTCAACTGAGTTATACAGGAAGAGCATTAAAGATCAAATACGGGACTTGATGTGCCTGCCTGCGGAGGAAAGGCTGAAAGCGATATCGGAAAGCCCGGAGCCGGAGCCCCTCGTACAACATCTTCCCGAGCAGGACTTTTACCTTACCTTAAAAGAGGTCAACGATAAAGATTCCCTGGTGCTGATCCGACATGCATCTCCTTCCCAGCTCAATTTTCTCTTTGACATGGAATGGTGGGGAAAGGACGCTCCGATCGAGGAAAGAGCCCGGGAATGGCTGGAATTTCTTCGGGTGAACACCCCCCGCCAGCTGATGACATGGCTCAAAAATACCGATATCGAACTATTGACATCACTGTTGAAAAAGTGGCTGGTTGTTGAAAAGGTTCCGGATCCCGATACCGTTGACTTCATTGAAGCGACGGATAAATTACCCCCCTATAGCATTGATAACATCTACTACTGGAATGCCAGAAAGGCAGATATGTTGCCTTTGCTTAAAACAATTCTGGCAACACTGTTCGAACTGGACCAAAAATTCTATTTTCAAGTAATGGAGGGGATAATCTGGGGAATTCAGGCAGAGCTCGAGGAAGACTCTTACAGGTGGCGGAAAGGGCGACTGGAAGATCTTGCCATTCCGGATTTTTACGATGCCCTGAATATCTACAGAGAAATCACCCCTGGCGAATTTCGGGAAAAGCACACTGTAAACAAGAAAGATCCCGGTTTACAAGTTACCGAAAAAACCACCATATACCCTCTGGTACTCCTTCCCCGTACAAACACGCTTGCTAAAACCATAGAGCTCATCATGGACGACGATTTGCTTGATTTTCTTAAGGTGGAATTTGCCGCCCTCGCCAACAAAGTGGTCGTAGCGGATCGGCTGAATCCCGGAGACGCGGATTCGCTCAGGAAAACCGTGCAAAAGGTAACCGGCTACGTACAACTGGGCCTGGATGAAGCAGGGGGAAAGGAACCCCATAAGGCAGTCAAAGTGATAGAAACTTATCCCCTCGAATCAATTTTCAGGCTGGGCTTTACCCTGGTTAAGAAATTGAAAAAAAGAGCCGGGGAAATAATAACCCACGGGTGGCTGTCGGGGTGGCATCACAAAACGTTGATTCTTCCTTATCCATACAGGTCGATCATTGAGGCATTGCTACTGCCTGATCCTCAATACCTTGAGATACTACCGGACGGCAGTTTTAAAACCGGGGCCTTTACCGG
>JALXAI010000582.1 GCA_026992215.1 Desulfobacterales bacterium
AAACCGTCCATGGGATGAGTGTCGAGACCAAGCTCTTTCGCCGCAAACATCAGGGTCATGGCAAAAAAACCGGCGTTTTTGCAAGCAAAAGCCTGCTGCTTCTCATGAGATTCTCCGTACAGTTTCTTATATGTGCCAACAAACCAGCCATACTGCTCTTCCGCGAGATATGCGCTTTTCACCATTTCCCTGAAGTTCTTTTCCAGTACATAATGGCCTTTCTTCCAGCCGTCCCTGTCAGCCAGAACAATAAATACAACGGGAGCCTCAGTTATCCTGGGTTGATCCATCGCAAGTCTTCTAAGCCTCTTCTTGTCTTCCTTTTCAGTCAAAATTATCAGATTCCATGGCTGCAGGTTAAAACTTGATGGAGCTTTCGCCGCCATATTTACAAGCATCTCGATCTGTTTCGCGGATACATCCCTATCAGGATCAAAAAAATTCACCGCTCTTCTTTTTTCCAGAACTTCCCTGAAATCCATTCTGCACCCCTTTCTTCCTATTGCCGCTTATCTCCTCGCACAAAACCCACTTTTTTACTATGAATACATGATAACCTTCCGGCTCATGGATTGGAAGTCATTATTTTGTACTGAGACCAGCCCTTTTGCACTTCTTCTCACAAGAATACAAGATCTCATCACGGGAACACACGGCAAGTGAAGAAATTTCCGGAAAAAGTAATGGGCGTCAGGTACCCAGGGAGGTGTCACTGGCAATCCGCTTTTTTTCTCAGCCGCGCACCCGTTACAATAAAAACAATCTATACTTTCCGAAAACAAGGTTCGAGTCTTTCGCCGGTAGCAATTAAGCGGTCAATATTTGAGCTTTTGATAAAAGCCGTTGTAGTGTATCATAAAGTATTGCAGGCAAATCCGGAAAAGTTGACTGGAATGCTTCCCCTAATACATGTAGAACTGTTACGTATCTTTTTTCTGATCTTAATCCCGGCAGTCCAAAGGTCAAAGACGATGAAAGAATAAGGTTGGGCGGAAAAAAGTGGGTGGTGGTTTTTTGAAGTATCGATTGGTTGAGGAGGTTGAGGTGGTTGAAATGGTTGAAGGAGGTTTGGCCGCCCTGGATTTTAACGGCTCTTCTATGTCAGGATGCCCGCATTATTTATTGATCTCACAAAAAAATGGAGGGAAACATGAAAAAGACCTTATCTATTTTTGCATGTACTGCTCTTTTGTTACTTACTTTACAACCCGTACTGGCCGGAGGACCCGATATGAAAGAGGGATTGTGGGAGATAACCGTGAACATGACAATGCCCGGTGTTCCCATGCAGCTTCCGCCCCAGGTGCACACCGAGTGCATGACAAAAGACAATCTGATACCCACAAAGGGACCCGTCAAAAACTGCAGTGGTTGCAAAATTATTGATACCACCATAAAAGGAGACACTGTCTTCTGGATCGAAGAGTGCAGTGCTTCCGACGGCACCGTGCGAGCTGAAGGCAAGATAACCTACTCAGGAGAGAGCCTTAAGGGGAGGGTCAAAGTTACCCAGAAAAACATGACCATGTGGCAGGATGTTTCGGGCAGGTGGGTGGCTAGCTGCCAGGAATAATACTTTTTCGCCCCCGGGCAGGATATTCCGTTTAAACATTCTGGCACCGCGGTGTGTACCTGTGCCAAAAGTATCCTGAATCCCTGCCGTAAGTCGGTTTTCACTGGCGGGAACTGAACTAGGTAGAAAAGGCGCCACATGTAACTGGCAATCTTTCCAGCGAATGTGCATCCCGGCAGTCTTCATTCAAGGCCGGGTGATTAGTGCCTCAACAGAGTTCAAGTAACATAAGTGGACAACACCAAAACTCGGTATCCCCATGAACCTTTTCCGGATAAAATTCTACATATTGCAAGAAAAGCAACCAGGTTGATGAGTGAGCCGGTTCAACATCCACGGCTCAACTCAAAATCCAGGAAAGGAGGGATACAATGAGAAAGATCGGCATTGCCACCCTATCCTTACTTTTGCTTATTACCACTTTTGCTTTTGCGGGACCATCCATAAGAGTACTGAGTCCTGATCCGCAAAACCCCCATAGTGATCCCACTCCCTGGTTTGCGGGAGAAACCCACCAGATACGGTGGAGCACCGGACGTTCTGCTTCGAGGATGACGGTAAATATCTACCTGATGGAACCAGCCGGAAAAAGGGTCATCCAGACAATAGCCCGAAATGTCTCGGGCAGTCCTCTACGCACATGGTACACGTGGCATATTCCCACCACGCTAAGTACAGGGAAGTATAGGATTCGAGTAGCTTCTTCAAACAGAAGAATTTACGGGGACAGCGCATCATTTCGCATCTTCAATATCCCTGTAGATCAGCGTATCACCGTGACTTACCCGAATTTGAGCGTTCAAAGATTGTACAGAAACACGAGGTACGTTATTCGGTGGAATCCGTGTGAAGGTCTCAGGTGCGACACCGTTAACATTTACCTGATTACCGAGAGCGGAAGTATTGCCCACACTATCGCCACCGGCGTTGCCGCTCGCGCGAGGGAATGGGGTGGTATTCTCGCGCCAGCCAGCGTTCCCTATGGCAGGTACAGGATCAAAGTCGAGACCACGGACAATACCGGGTATGGCACAAGCCCGGACTTTGAGGTAACGGATCCTCCAGAAATTCACGCTTTCAGTCCCAGCCCTGGCAGCACTCTTTACCTGGGCCACACATATCTTATCGAATGGAACTCGACACCGGTGGTTACCGGCACCATAACAATCTACGCCAACATAACAACTCTCCAAAACAAAAAGGTGAGGCTGCAACTGTACCGGGGGGCAAACACCCATTCGTTCAGCTGGCATCTTGATCCCCGTACAGTTCCACCCGGTCACGGATATATAGTTATTTACAACGACAAATTCAACGTGGGCGACACCATACGAAACATTACTATCAAAAGGCTGAAAACCAGGCC
>JALXAI010000583.1 GCA_026992215.1 Desulfobacterales bacterium
GAGTATAACATATACTGAGATAAATCGCTAGTTAGTTAATACTCTCCAAGCAAGTATCGGTAGATCTCCTTTCCTATTTCAACGCCAACATCAATAATATCCGGCCCGAACTGCTGACCTATGCTCGTTCTGAAGGTCTCTTTTATCTTCAGGATTCCGTTAATTCCCCACGGGAACTTTTCCACCACTTCTCCCAGGGGGATGCTTTTATAATTTACCATAAACCATACTGTTTTGGTAAAATTATCAGGCCCCCACCTGAACTTGTCAGCATCGTACAGCGCATCGCTTAGCAACTGTCCCCATGGCAAGGGACAGGGAGAAGGAACCCTGAATGCTTCGTGATTTGAAATGGCACACGATATCCAGTTTACTTCCCTTTTTTTCAGAGGAAAAGGCTTCAGGATTTTTCGAGCGGATTCTGCACCCTTTTCGGCATGGTTTTCTTTTCCCCTGTGGATATCGTGCAGAAGACCCGCAATTTCACCCAGAACCATCAGGCGTTCAAGCCTGTCACTCACGTTGGCATATTTTTCCGCTTCGAGAAGAACTATCGTGGCAGCATCAATTCCCACCTTCGTGGAATGATCCAGGCCATGTCCGAAGCTGTCCACCAGCCTGGGACGCACGAGGTTTTTCACGTATACCACAAGGGGGTGAGCAAAAAAAAGCTTTTTGGAGATAGAATATTGAACCCTGAACTGACGATAGAATTCCGGCACCCTGAACCTGGCGGCAATTCTCTGGGATTCCAGCACAAGTTTCCGGTAAAGAGGACTTAAAGCTGAAAGTTCGGTATGACTATTATACATCAATCTTTTAATGCAAACCGTATTTTTGTGTAATCAACCTTCTGAACTTTGAACCATAGATAAGATCGTACGTGTCGCTTTTGTCGGGAAACATGAGCATGGCCTGTTTTTTCACCGCCGCGGCAAGGGCCTGGGCTTCTTCAAGGGGGATATCACTCTGGGCAATCAGGGCCATTGTAAAGTCGACAAGAATCCTCAGCCGCCTGATTTTCCTGTTCTCAACCGCGATTTCTTCAACCCTCGCGGCATCGGACGCACCGGACACGGAATTTTCTTTCTGATCCCGTTCAGAGCTCATTGTTATTTTCCCGGCTTGAACCTGTCTCCTGCCTTAATTCCATGCTTTTCAACAAACTCACCGGCCTTAACTTTTCCCAGGTCGGCTACCCGAACCTTGGATATCTCCAGTATCCCGTCGCCTGTGGAAACCTTCAGAGTGTCAGGGGAAGCCTCCACTACCTTCCCCGCTTCGGCTACCGCCTCAGCCGGCCTGTAGCTACACCCGTAAAACCTGATCTTCTGATCTTTCAAGTACGAATATGCACCGGGCTGCGGATCACAGCCTCTTATCAAATTGTAAATATCAGGACCCGGTTTTGACCAGTCTATCTGTGCAACACTATCGTCGCACGGTGGTTCATAGGTGGCAAGTTTTTCATCCTGAGGTATTCGAGGCGCCCTGCCCTGCTTGATCAGTTCAACAGACTCAACTATAGCATCTATACCCATGGGAAAAAGATGATTGAAATATACGGATCCCGTCGTATCCGTGGGCTTGATTTCCACCTCCTTTTGCAACAGGATAGGGCCTGTATCAATGCCTCCGTCCGGCCAAAAAATGGTAAGCCCCGTCTTTTCCTCGCCCATTATTATTGCCCAGTTTATGGCACTGGCTCCTCTATGCCTTGGCAACAGCGAGGGATGGTAACATATAGCTCCCTGCGCGGGGTACTCGAAATAACGGGCAGGAATGATATCTGTCACAAAAGCCATTATCAGCAGGTCAGGAGAAAAAGACTTGTACTCTTCAAACGTATCGTCTGATCGGTAATTCCCCGGTTGTAAGACTGGAATATTTTTTTCTTCCGCCAGCGCCTTTAAAGGATCGATCCTGCCCCCGGGCCTGTCCGGCGGAACGTAAACAGCCACAATTTCCTCTCCTCTTTCCAGCAAGGCCTCCAGGGTTTTTGCTCCAAAAGGTGCCTGTCCCATCAGTACGATTCTCATATCCCCTCCTTTTTACCTGAAGTTTCCGATAAAACCCTCGTTTTCGCTCAGGCACAGCCGTATGATATCGTTAATGTCAGCCTCCGCCATGCCTATGCACGTGTCTGCTGCACCATAATACATCTTGACCGTGTTGTCATCTTCCACGATTAAACCACAGGGGAAAACCACGTTCGGCACGTCCCCCGTTCTTTCGTATTCTTCTTCGGGACCGAAAATGAAGTGCCGCGTGTGCCCGAGAACTATCTCCGGGTTTTGCAAATCCAGTAAGATCGCTCCAATACGATAAAGTCTCCCGCCCGCGGTTTCTCTCACGCCATGGTAAAGACACAGCCACCCTTTTTCGGTTTTAACCGGTGGCGTGGATATTCCAAGTTTCGCATTACCCCAGCCAGGCTCAGGCGATATTAAAGTGGTGGCCCTTCCCCAGTGAATCAGGTCAGGTGAATAAGTAATCCATATCGATCCCCTGCCGCTACCAATACCGCATGGCCTGTCTATCATAACGTAATCGCCATTTATTTTCTCGGGAAACAGCACAGCGTCCTTGTTTTCGACTTCTGTTGCAAGACAGATTCTTTCGAACGATACAAAGTCTTTCGTTCGACCAATGCCTACTCTTGCCCCGCAGGGGCCGAACGCGGTGTAGGTAATGTAGTATTCGTCCCCGATCCTGGTGATCCTCGGATCTTCGACGCCGTACTGCTCGAAGCTCCAGTAATAAGGATCGTCCGACGGCATAACCCATGGTTTTGGCTCAATTTTAAAGCTATAGCCATCGTCGGAGAAAGCCAGGGTTAGGTGGCTTTTCCCACTGAGGTCCTCCACCCGAAGAAGCAAAACGTATTTCCCGTCGAACTTACACGCCGCGGCATTGAAAACCGTGTTGCACGGGTA
>JALXAI010000584.1 GCA_026992215.1 Desulfobacterales bacterium
AGGATGGATCGATGCCGAAATTCGGAAAGGCAAAAAGGAAGGAGCATTTTGTACCTGCTTTATCCCTTCTGTTCATCCCTACATATCCGTTCATTTTGGAGGCAAACTCCGAGACTTGCTGACACTGGCCCACGAACTCGGACACGGTATGCACTTTTCGCTCGCTTCCAAAAACAGCTACCTCAACTTCATGCCACCCTTCGTTATAGGCGAAGCAATCGCAACTTTTACCGAACTGGTAGTCGCACATCACCTCATCAGCCTGAAGGGCGAGAAGGACGCCGGAAGGCAAGCAATGGCTTCCCTTCTGGATAACTTTCTTCTCACGGTGTTTCGGCAGGCCTTGATAACCCGCTTTGAGCGGGAAATTCATGATATTGCCGGAGTTCGCCTTCCCGGTGCGGGAGAATTGTGCCACATCTGGTGGGGCATGAACAGGGAACTCTACGGCAATGTGGTGGAAATAGACCCGGCTTATCGCTGGGGATGGGCGTGTGTGCCGCATATCTTTCGGAGCCATTTCTACTGTTTCTCATACGTTTTCGGAGGCCTTCTTGCCCATGCCATGTACAGGCGATACGAAAGACTCGGCCACAAATTTGCCCGCCGGGTAATAAAGTTAATGGAATCCGGAGGTTCACTTTCCACCGGCCAATTGCTCGGAGTGCTTGGCGCTGCAGCCGGGGACAGAGAATTCTGGGACGAAGGGTTCAGGGCGTTTGAAGAACTCTTGAAGGGTTATTCTCAAAACTAGGACAGTAAAGAAACGTAGAAATCATACCAATTTTTCCACATGATCTGCCCTATGGCATCGCCGGGATATCCGTGCTTATCCATGATTTCCTCGAGGTTCACCAGCCTGGATATGTCTTCGAGCCCTCTGCAAACACCGCTGAATCCGCAAAAATCGGAACCAATCGCGACGTATTCGGGGCCGAACTTCTCGGCCACCCAGTCTACGTGTCGGAACACGTCCTCGATGTGAGCCTCCCGCTCGCCGGTGAGCATTTCGGGATTAACCGTAATCCCAACAACACCGCCTCTTTCAAAAATTGCCTTCAAGTGGAACATGTCAAGGTTTCTCGGCAAGGAACAAAAAAAGCGAAACCCGGTATGAGACGAAATAATCGGCCCCGTGAACGTGTCGAGAAGCTCTTTAAACGACGGATCGGAAAGGTGCGCCACATCTATGGCAAAGCCTTTCTCGTCAAGCATTTTTACAAGTTCCCTGCATTTTCCGGTCAATCCTCCGGGGTGAAAAACGTTATTTCCGCAGGCAAGCCGATTTTCTCCCGCATGCGTGAGACCCACCACTTTTATTTTTCGCTTCTCCAGTTCATCGAGGTCGTACTCAATAAGGGCGTCAGCATTTTCAACCAGGAATAAAACTCCGGTTTCCTCTTCGCTATCCATGACGTCGCTCAACTCCTCGGGGGATCGAATCTTTTTGAGACCCTCCAGCTTCTCGTCAGAGATCCGGATGAGGCCGGAAAAATACGAGGAGGCCTTTCCCCGACCATTAAATTCATCTGGCGAAAAAAGAGCGACGACAATCGTTTTCACGCATCCTTTCATTAATTTTTCCCGGGTCACATGACCGCTTTCAAGTGACGAAAAACTTCGATCTTCTCCCTTCCGGCCTATTTCATACACCAGGTCAACATGACCATCTATGACTCTAGTACCCATTTTACTTACCCATTTCTTGAAATATCAGGAAAGTACGCCTGTCAATCCGTTGCCGGCACCTGCCGGGCGCTCTCCCCTTCCCGCGCAACACGTTTACTTTTCAGCTCGGATAAAATGGCTTCGTATTAATTCAAAGTGGTTTCGGTGATTTCTTATCTTCCACCACAGGCTTCCTTCAGTTTTAATATTCCAGCCCGGTGTGACAGTCCCGTCTTCTCCGCTCAGTATCTTCCTTACGTTATCAAGCCCGAAACCCTTGTAGCGGCCCGTTTCGGTGCCTCCCAGCCAGTGTTCCTCGGGGCATACATCCCCGGACCACGAAAACGGATCAGAAAAAAGCAGGTGAGCCCCTTTTTTTCTTGCTACCCTGTCTACCTCCTTCAGGTGATCCAGCGGACGCGGCAATTTGTCCACGAGATTCAGAGTGGTAACAATGGAGAAAGTATCATGCTTAAAAGGAGGTTTCATGGCATCTGCCACGATGAACTCCACCCTGACCGATTCCCATTTATCCGGTAGCATTATCCTCTTTTCGGTTACAATTTTACCCTCTTCGATCAGCGGAAACACAAAGGTTCGATCAACGAGCAATCTTCGGGCGGTACTTATAAAAGACCGGGAGTAATCAAACCCCACAACAAAGTCGGATTTTAGGGAAAGCTCAAAAGAAAACCTCCCCACTGCACATCCGCAGTCTAGTGCAAAACCCGAAGTGTCCGGCAAATGCGATGCCCATCTCGCGTAAGTATCTGATGCGTCTTCGTCACCCCACAGGTCTGCGTAATGGCTCCATAAGTAAGAAGAAAGGACTTGTCCCGACTCGTATCGATACTGCGACCTGCCTATTTTCATTACGCTTTCCGGTAGCAGGTAAGCGATCCCGTTAGTTATCTGGAATACCTTCGAACACGCTTTACACCTCAATTCCCCGAAGATTACGTCACTGCCGGAAGCATCGAAGATCTCCAGCTTCAATTCCGCCTCTTCCGGTAGGCAGGCAGGGCACGCAAGTATGTCAAGTATTTCCTTTTTCATGGCTTTTTATCAATATGATATGTCTTCCGGACGCTTTCTTTCTATCCCGCAGCTTCGTCCTTTAAAATACTTCTCTAAGGGCATGTAAGGTTTTTCGTGTCTACTAATTTTCGTGCTGCGATTTGTCCGTTTTTAGCCCTGAGTTACGTTTTAAGTTTTAAGTGAGAACAGCTTGCCGCAACGCGGCAGAGCTCATTTCTGCAATCGCCGGG
>JALXAI010000585.1 GCA_026992215.1 Desulfobacterales bacterium
TTAGCTCTGGCCAGCATTTTAACTCTGCCACCATCTCACGATAGTCATGCGACAGGGCCGGAAGCAGCCTGAAGCTCACGTCTTTCACCAATTCAAGGAAAATTCCTCCCAGGCCAAAACTCATGACTATTCCGAAGTTTTCGTGACGCTGAACTCCCACGAAAAACTCCAGTCCACCCTCTATCATGGGTTCAATCACTATGGCGGCATCGGGGTCCAGGCGGTCACGGAGGGTTTCGAGCCTGACGTAGGCCTTCTCCAGGTCCGGGTAGTTGTCGATTCCGAGGATAACTCCCCCGATTTCCGTCTTGTGTGAATACCTGGAAGAAGAAAGCTTCAGCACCAGGGGGAAACCGAAATACTTTCCGCTGGCTTCCAGGTTAGCCAGGGAGTCAACCTTCTCGGTTGGTACCACCTCGATGCCGCTGTTGCTTAACAGGTTCTTTGCGTCGTGTTCCGGTAAAACCATGGCTTCTCCTTGTACTACGGTATATCTGCTGCTGTGAGTCCGGGTTCATGCAACGTGACAGTGGAGCGTTCGCCAGATCATTCAAGCAGCTCAACATCACCGTGATGCTTGGCTCGATCCGGCAGCCATACCCGGTATCGGTTAGGATCGGGATCTCTGAAGCATTCTATGCCTCTGCAATAAAACATTCAATGCACAGGCTCCATCTTCCGGGGTCAGGAAACAGCATATTCCTCTGCGTGCCAGTTCCTCGAGATAAGGAGCAACTTCGTACTGGTTGGCAATCATCACCAGCACCACCGGCTTCCCAGCCGTTTTCGCAAACTTTTCAATCTCGGCAATGGGGATCCTTATAAGCTTGTTAAAGCTCCACACCAGAAAAAAGGCATCAAACGGCTCTTTTGACAGAACATCGAGTACTCCGTTGTACACGTGAGGTAGAAAGCCCGGGCCGGTCAGGTCGATGGGGTTTTGAAGCTGCACGGGTGTTTTTTCGCCTATGACCGATCTGATTTTTTTCTTCGCGCTGCCCGCTAACTCGGGAAAGTGCCAGCCGCCCTCAAGGAGCCTGTCCATCGCAACGATGGATGGGCCTGCAGTGAACGTCATGGCACATACCCGGTTGCCTTCCGGCAATTTCAGCGTGCTCAGGGCTTTCGATGCCACCGCGGCCTCCCAGGCGCTTGAGACCTCAATTACTCCAGCCTGCTTGAACATGGCTTTATAAAGCTCGTACTCGCCGGTAAGGCTGCCGGTGTGTGTCAAAGTTGCCCTGGCAACTTCCTTGTTTTTGCCGGCTTTATAAACAACAATCGGTTTTGTCCCGGTTATTTCCTTTGCGGTATCGTAAAATTCTCTCGCGTTCTCCAGCCCTTCCACGAAAAGGCTGAAAACACGAACACGGGGATCATCGGAGAGCACTTTAAGATAGTCTGAAAATCCTGTCACCGCACCATTTCCCACGCCTATAAAGTGACTGAGGCCACAAAAAAGCGTTCTGAGACAGGATGCAATGGTAAGCCCCACCCCACCGCTCTGCGATATGACGGCAACGTTCCCGACCAGGGTATCAAAGTGCCAGAAAATGCTGTGGAAGCCTGCATGAAAAGAAGAAAAACCAAGGGTATTGGGGCCGATAACAGGTATACGGTAGCTTTGCGAAATGTTGCTCAGCCGGCTTTCAAGTGCCCTGCCGTCTTTGTCCACTTCCCTGAAACCTCCGGCAACTATCACTGCGGCTTTTGCTCCCAGTCTACCTGCCTCTTCAAGAACATCCAGCGCGGCATACTGATTTAGCAGTATGATTACAACGTCCACGGGTTCTCCGATGGATGCCAGGTCTGGATAGCACTTCAGGCCCAGTACGTTGTCGTACTTCGGGTTTACCGGAAAGATTTTTCCCCTGAAGGAGCTCAAGACCAGGTTATGCACCGGCCCGAGCCCGACGGAAACCTGGTCTACAGAAGCCCCGACAATTGCCACACTCCCCGGGTTAAGCGCTTCTCGCAACTTTGTCATCATGATCTTCGAAAGCACAACGAACCTCCGTTTTGGGAAAAATTTACTTCAACAGGGAAAAATTTGCCCGTACACGTTAAGGTAACCGGGGGCAAAGACCTTTCCTTTCCCGTGTGTACAATTCATCTTATATCGGGTTTATGTCCTCCGTCGCCCCCGGGTACTTAGGCTATCAATCGGATATCACGAGAAATTTCAGCAGATGTTCTTCTTATCTCGTGTACCGGAAATAACCACGTGCCATCGCTTTGGTATACCTCTTGCTCAAAAATCGCGCAAAACAAAAAACGAAATCAATCTAAGAAGAGGACGGATATGGTTTCATTTCACAAAAGCTTTTTCAATGTTAACGGTGGCAACTCGGCTCCACGGGAAGTAAATATACTTTCCGCAGACACTTTTTGCAATAATTCATCAGTAATATTTGAAAAAGAGCTGCTAGATGCATTCAAAAATAACATGGGGACAAAAACTGCTCCCGGTTCGGCAGCCTCCAGGCAGGTTTCCGAATACAGGGCACCGAAGGGTGATCGAGTTGGCGGAACTCATGCGAGGCCGCGGAGCTACAACAAGGAACGGGAGGAAGCCGGCGTACATTCTAAAGGTAAAGTCGGTGAACCTGGCAAGAAACATGAAGTTTCAGGAAAAGATTCCGGGGAAGAAAAGCAGGCTGAAAAATCCTCCGGGACACCATCGGATACCCTTAACAGCCTTGTGCTTCTTGCCGACCTGTTTCCGTCCAAATTTCAGGATTTGATCCGTGCTATCCAGGATGGGGATTTCTCCGGGTTAAATTCGCTGCTTAACGGACTGGCCAAACAGGGAAAAGACGGGTTGAACGTGTTGAATGGGAACGCTGCGGACCTCGTCATCGACGAAGGGCTTGGGTCGAAGTTGCAGGAAGTTCTGGCAGCTATGGAGGCAAATGGTGGTAACATCGAAATGAAC
>JALXAI010000586.1 GCA_026992215.1 Desulfobacterales bacterium
ACCTGCCCACGAATTCACTCTCGAAGCCATACTGTATCAGGTCTTCTGCCCTCACGTGATGCAGGTACTTGTAGTCAGTGTCTTTGCTCGTTATATCGGCATCGAATCCCATGCTCTGGCTGCTTACCCTCTTCTTGATTATTTCGGCCAGGTCATTGAACGCGCCGCTTACAATAAAGAGAATATTCCTGGTGTTGATGGTCCTTTTCTCTCGCTTGCCGGTTTTGCGATAATACTCGATGGCCTGAATCTGGGATACCGGATCGTACGGCACCTTCAGGTCAACTTCCGTTTCTTCCATGGGTTTCAAAAGAGCCCTTTGCACACCGGTCCTCGACACGTCCGGACCGATTATGTTGGGAGCCGATGCAATTTTATCAATTTCATCGATGTAAATGATTCCGTACTGCGCGAGCTCCAGGTCATCATCCGCCTCGGTAACAAGATCCCGCACCAGGTCTTCCACGTCTCGTCCCACGTAGCCTGTTTCGCTGAACTTGGTTGCATCCCCCTTCACAAAGGGCACACCTATCTTTTGGGCTATCAGCTTTATGATGTAAGTCTTCCCCACTCCCGTCGGACCTATCAGGATAATATTATTTTTTATTCTCCCGACATTGTTCGCGGCTCGCCCCTTTCTGACCTTGTTCTGGTACTTGATCCTCTTGAAATGAGTACATATCTTCGTGGCAAGAATGGCCTTCGCTTCGTCCTGCTTTATAACGTACTGGTTCAGGTACGCCTCGAGTTCCTCGGGATTGAGGTCAAAATCTATGTTCTCGACCCCCTTTTTCCTTTTCCTCTCGCTCTTTTCTTCCTCTTTTTGGGGGGCCTGGAAATTGGCCGGAGATATTATACGTATCCTGTTGCCGTATTTTTTACTCAGGTACTCGCTCAGCTCTCGCTCCAGCTCTTCCTGGTCAGGTATTTTCTGAATTTCGTCACTCATAAACAATCCTTGTCAGCGGTAACTTCTCCAAGTTTTAAAGAATCTTAAGGTCTTACGCCCACCGGGTATGATTACTATAATCATTTATATCAGGCATTTCAACCCTGATAGGGATTTTGCCCCATGGAGATCCTCCGTTTTATCCATTATGCCTTCATTTCATATGATTTTGCCACTTTTTGTAGGAAGTAACATGGCCTTTTGTACTTTCTTCCGTGTTGCTAAATAGTGCTGGTTATGGTAAACGGAAATGTTCACTGTTACTTATCAGGGTAGCGTGCCATTGTGTCATGGTTTCACGCCTTTGCAGCGAGAAAACGACAAAGCGGTTTGGAGAAAAGGAGAAAATGGACGAACGATACGACCCCAAAGTAATTGAGCCCAGGTACCAGGAATTGTGGGAAAAAGAAAAGCTTTTCAAGGTCACTGAAGATCCTTCCAGGCAGAAATTTTACCTTCTCGAGATGTTCCCGTATCCCTCGGGCAGAATACACATGGGGCATGTCAGGAATTATACCATCGGGGACGTTGTGGGCAGGTTTTTAAAGATGCAGGGCTACAACGTTATCCACCCGATGGGTTGGGACGCGTTTGGAATGCCCGCAGAGAACGCGGCCATCAAGGCAAACACGCACCCCGCGAAGTGGACCTACGAAAATATCGAATACATGAGGAACCAGCTTAAGAAACTGGGGTTTTCCTACGACTGGGACAGGGAACTTGCCACGTGCGATCCCGAGTATTACAGGTGGGAGCAGCTGTTTTTTATCCAGATGCTGGAGAAGGGGCTCGCGTACAAGAAAAAATCTTTCGTTAACTGGTGCGAAAGTTGCCAGACGGTTCTGGCCAACGAACAGGTGGAAGCCGGCCTGTGCTGGCGCTGCAGCAACCCGGTTACGCAGAGAGAAATGGAGCAGTGGTTTTTCAAGATTACCGCTTACGCTGACGAATTGCTTGAGTATTGCGACAGGCTGACCGGGTGGCCGGAGCGCGTGCTTACCATGCAAAGAAACTGGATCGGCAGGAGCGAAGGCGCGGAGATAGACTTCCGGGTCGAAGGCACCGACAGGAAGATCAGGGTCTTCACCACGCGCCAGGACACCCTTTTTGGCGCGACTTTTATGAGCCTTGCTCCCGAACACCCGATGGTTGAAGAACTTGTACAGGGCAAAGAACAGGCGCAAAAAGTCCGCGAGTTCATTGACAAATCCAAGAGAATCAGCCGGGAAGAAAGGGTTACGGGAGTACTGGAAAAGGAGGGCGTATTTACGGGCTCCTATTGCATAAACCCGATGACAGGCGACAGGATGCCTATCTACGTGGCAAACTTTGTGCTCATGGAATATGGAACAGGTGCCGTGATGGCCGTTCCGGCCCATGATCAGAGGGACTTCGAATTTGCGAAGAAGTACGATCTCCCCATCAAGATAGTAATTCAACCCAAAGACAAGACCATCACCGCGAAGGAACTTTCGGAAGCCTTCGAAGACGACGGCATACTGGTAAACTCTGGAGAATTCACCGGGATGGAATCTGCCGAGGCACGGGAAGCCATCACCAGGGCACTGGAAAGGAAGGGGCTCGGGAAAAAAACAATAAATTACAGGCTAAGAGACTGGGGAATTTCCAGGCAAAGATACTGGGGTGCTCCCATACCGGTTGTATACTGTGAACAGTGCGGAATAGTGCCGGTTCCCCCGGAAGATCTCCCGGTCGTGCTTCCCCTGGACGTGGAGCTTCTTCCCAGCGGTGCTTCTCCGCTTCCGTTCGTGGAGTCATTCGTGAACACGACGTGCCCGAAATGCGGCTCTCCCGCAAAAAGAGAAACGGATACCATGGATACCTTCGTGGAATCTTCATGGTACTTTGATCGCTTTACCTGCCCCGACTACACGGAAGGCCCCCTGGACAGGAACAAGACCGACTACTGGCTGCCGGTTGACCAGTACATCGGTGGTATCGAGCACGCGGTGCTCCACCTTCTTTATGCCCGCTTTTTTACCAAGGTGCTAAGAGACCTCGGTTATCTTAACATAGACGAACCCTTCCTCAACCTGTTGACCCAGGGCATGGTGATTAAAGACGGCGCGAAAATGAGCAAGTCCAAAGGGAACGTGGTGGATCCCGACGAAATGATCGAACAGTACGGAGCCGACACGGTGCGCCTCTTTTGCCTTTTTGCCGCACCCCCGGAAAAGGATCTGGAGTGGAGCGAACAGGGGGTTGAAGGAGCCGCGAGGTTCCTGAACAGGCTGTGGCGACTTGTTTTTGAACATCACAACGATGTCGGGAAAGTAAAACCATGGGACGGAGAAACCGAATTCTCCGGAGATTCCGGTAAATTACACAGGAAAACCCATCAAACCATCAAGAAAGTCACGGAAGATATCAGGGACAGGTTCCATTTTAATACCGCCATCAGCGCGGTAATGGAACTCGTAAACCTGATTTACCAGGTAAAGGACAACGTAATAAAAGAACAAAACGGCCTGGTAGCGCTGAGAGAAGCTATTGAATCCGCAATTGTTCTTATATCGCCGATGGTTCCCCATATCACCGAAGAACTCTGGAGGGTTCTCGGGAACGAAGAAAGCATTGTTCTGACTTCGTGGCCCAAGTGGGATGAAGACGCGGTTAAAGAAGAAAAGCTTCTGATAGTGGTGCAGGTAAACGGTAAGCTCAGAAGCAGAATACACGTCTCTCCGTCGGCCGGTCAGGAAGAAATAAAAGAAATTGCCCTTCAGGATGAGCGCATCAGGAAGTTCGTCGGTGAAAAACCGATAAAAAAAGTTATAGTAGTACCGAAACGGCTCGTGAATATCGTGGTCTAGTTTAAAGCGCGTCGCCGGAGGCCATCTTGAGAAGATGAAAACAAAAACCATCATAATTTTCCTCCTATGCTTGCTGGTGAGCGGCTGCGGGTACCAGTTTGCAGGCAAAACCTCCGAACTGGGAAACCAGTACAGGTCGATCTCCATACCGATGTTCACCAACAATACCTCGGAATCCACCCTGGAAAAGATATTTACCAAGTATTTCCGGGAGGAATTTATACTCAACAGCAATCTTCCGCTGGTGCCTTCCAATCGGGCGGATCTGATTGTTCGTGGTGAAATTGATTCCATAAGTACTTCGGTGGTGAGCTACCGGGAAGCTGAGGAAACCAGGGAATCAAGGGTTAGAATCGGTATCAAGCTGCAGTGCATACGAACAAGCGACAACCACGTTGTATGGCAGGGAAAGCTGAGCTACTACGAAGAATACTACCAGGACCCGGATCCCATTATCACGCTTCAAAACAGGCAGAAGGCTATCCACTTCATCGCACAGTACCTTGCGGAAGAAGTCCATCAACGCCTTGCGGCCAAGTTTTAAAGAATCAAAATGGCAACCTTGTCTTCATTTTATGCCTCGATCAGGCAGGGAAAATATGAACCTGCTTACCTTATTTCCGGAAAAGCCGAACTTTTGATATCAGAAGCCATCGATTTCCTGGTTAAAGAGTTCCAGGCGCATACGTCGTCGTCCCTCAACATAAGGCAGCTTGACGCGGAAGAAATCAGCGCGGAAGAGATCCTGGAAGAAGCCTGCACTCCGCCTTTCTTTTCAGACAAACGTCTTCTCATAGTAAAAAACGTTGACAGGTGGTCGGTTCATGACCAGAAAAAAATAGTCCCCTTTTTAAAACGCCCGCCGGAATTCACCGTTTTGGTACTTACCGGGGAAACACCCGGGAAGCTTAATACCGTTTCAAGAGTACTTCGAAAGAGGGGCGCCATTGTTATGGTCGATCTACCAAGGGATAGAGATCTCATAGAGTGGATCAGAAACAGGGTGCGTTTAAAGGGGAAAAACATCGGGGGAAAGGCCGCGGCTCACCTCCTGGAACTCGTTGGAAAGGATCTGCGGGAGCTTTCCAACGCCATTGACAAGCTTGTCGCCTACGTTGAAGAGAAACAAAATATTGATCCCGGGGATGTTTCAGAAGCCCTGGACGACATAAGGGAAAGATCAATCTTTGAACTCACCGATTCGGTGGGCATAAGAAATCTTCCCGTCGCGTTAAAGTCGCTCAAGCGATTACTTGAAACAGGTTATTCTCCCCTCGGCGTCACCAGTATGCTCAATCGCCAGTTCAGACTCCTGTGGCAGGCCAAGGCAGCACTTGAAGAAGGCAAATCAATTTCCGAACTTGCCAATATCCTCGAAACGGCGCAGTGGATAGCGAGAAAATATGCCAGGCAGGCTGACAATTTTACCATGCAAGAGATCAAGGTTAGCCTGGAATTCATTTACGAAGCGGATAAAACCCTGAAAAATACCATGGTTCCCCCGGAACTCTGCCTCGATCTTCTCCTTCTGAAATTATTTTCAAGATCGCGCAAATACCTCGCGTTATCTCCCGCAAGTGACCTGCAAAACCGCGGACTCCACCTCCAACCGGCTACCGCTGACAAGCAATAAGCCCACTTGCTACGAGTGAAATCCCGCGAACTAAAAGCGCAGCCGTTTCGGTGCATCGGACTCCTGGAGGTAAAACATACTAACGTTCCGCGTGATCAACCTTTCAGCTGATCGTACGCGTCGTACTCACAGTTATCCAGCACAATCCTGACGGTAGTTCCCTTCCCTTCTTCACTTTCCACGCTTATGTCCGCTTCCATGCTCTTGAGGATGCTGGCCGATACCGAGAGTCCCAGGCCTGTGCCCTTCCCGGGATCCTTCGTCGTAAAAAACGGATCAAAGATCTTGTCCAGGTTTTCCTTCGGAATTCCACGGCCGGTATCTTTTATTTCGATAACTATTCTTGTTTTGCCGGCACTCTTCTCTTTTTCGATATTGTACGTCACCAGCTGAATCTCTCCTCCGCTCCCGATGGAATCAATCGCGTTGAACACCAGGTTCAAAAATACCTGTTTAAGCTGGTTCGGGTCAGAGCACACGATATTGTTTTGGGCTCGTAGATTCCGAATAAGCGCTATATTTTTCCTCGAACACTGATGATTCACAAGGAAACAGGTTTCGCTAATGATCTCGTTTATGTCAGTTGCAACTATTTCGCTCTTGCCCGGCCTTGCAAAATCGAGGAGCCTCGAGATAATGGCCTTTATCCTCGAGAGCTCCTTTTCCATTCGCTCCAGCAGGTCATCTTTTTCGCTCTCCTCGACCTGGCCGCTTTTAAGGATTTCAAGGTAGCCGAGAATGATCCCCAGCGGGTTGCCGATTTCGTGGGCTACACCGGACGCGAGGCGACCTACCGAAGCCATCTTTTCCGAATGAACGAGTTCTTTCTGGACCTTGTTGAGGCTTCTGTTTGCATCTTCCAGGGACCTGATTGTATGTTCAAGCTCCTTTTTGTTCTCTTCCAGGCGTTGCAGCATTATATTTATTGCTCCGGACAGCTTGCCAAGCTCGTTCCCGCGGGTTTCTTCAAACAGCGGCAGCCTGTCTCCTTCACCAATCATCGCCACGGACTCAACCATCTTATTTATCGGCCCAATAACCCTTTTGTGGAATATGTAAAGGCCGAACACTAGGAGTATGAGGGTATTCATCAAGATATAAAATGAAATGAGGCTTATTGCGCGATTTATTGAATGCCATTCCGACTCCATTTCCCCGCAGCCCACCAGGGCGGAATACTTTCTGGAAAAAACATGCAGCGGGGCAGCCATGGTGACAGCAGGTGGGCGAGTTTTCATGGGAGAAAAAAGCGAGTAATCGAGTTTCATACCGAAGCTATTGCTGGCGATCGTCTTTCGGACAAGATCTGACCAGAGATCGGGCTTTTTTGGGTACCTACCACTATGGACAACCACTTTACCATTTGCATCAACAATTGCCAGCCACCTGTATTCCGAGTAATTTGACAGGTAAGCTAGGTATCTCGTGAGTTTGATGGTGAAGCCGTCCTCCCGGCCCCGAGAAACCCCGCCGGGTTCTGATCGCATCATTGCTTCCACCATTCTACTTATCAAGAGGTACTGCCTGATATTCTGCTCCACCAGGTTTTTTTCGATAACCTTGACAACCACCAGTCCCAGTAACAACATGGCGGTAATAATAAGGAATGCAAGGTTAACTATAACGGTGGTTTTGAGCCCGTAGAGCCCTTTTTTCATTCCCACACCCCGCTGAAAAACGCAAATCAAAATGCCTGAATCGCCAGTGCCTGCGCCGAGCGTTCGCTTAAGGCAACTCCATTCTACTAATTATTGGAAATTCCAAGCAAAGAAAAAATCATTGGCTTACAAAAATGTTTTTGCTAATGTAGCACATTCAATTAAGAGCGAGTAGGAAATGAAAAAAATCTGGCAGGCTATCAAAAGGCGATTGAGGTCGCTCCTGGAGTCCCTGGAAAACGGCCCGGGAGGAGATCGTTACGGTTGTGTCTTTCCCGGCAAACCAAGGTTTTTCCTCGGGTGGCTTGTTAAAAAAATCTTACCCAAACAAAAGATACCCGAATCAAGCCAGGAAAGGATAAAAGAACTGGAAGAGTCCGGGATAGTAGTTTACGCTCTTAAGTACCGTAGCCACTTTGACCTTCTATTTGTAACCCATGCCCTTGAAAGCGTGTCTTTACCGCTCCCCAGGGTCGTATTTGACATGAAACTATACCCCTGGCTTCCCGGCTGGCATAGCATAAAGCTTTTTTTCACGCACCTTTATCACCTGGTTCGCTACCACCACTTACCCAACCCTTACCAGAGTGACTACTACAGCCAGAAGCTGCTAGAATACCGAAAGGGATTAATATTCCTCGTTGGAGAAAAGGGTTATTACGAGAGATCCCTTAAAACCAGGACCCACGATCCGCTGTTGAGACTCCTGGAGACGCAGGCCGCTACCGAAATACCCATCTACATCGTTCCCGTGGTGCTTTTATACGGCAAGGGTCCCAGGAGACGGCACAAGTCCCTGATAGATATTTTTTTTGGGGATCAGGAAAACCCGGGTTTTTTCAGGAAGATTGTTTCGCTTTTCCGAAACAGGAAACATACCCTCATTGAACTGGCCGATCCCGTGAACCTGCAGGATGTTCTTGCAAACGTCCCGGAAAGTATCGGCACGAAGGTAGACCTTGCCTTCAACCTGCGCCAGAAACTGATCGAAGAAATAGACCTGCACAGAAAGGCCATCCTTGGACCGATTTTCAGGAGCAAATTGGAATTAAAAGAAATCATCCTGCGCCATCCTCGCCTTGAAAAGTACATGCAAAGAGTTGCCAGAAGCAGAAACCTGGATATGTGGAAAGTGAGGAAGATGGCGGACGGCTATCTTGAGGAAATTGCAGCCGAGTACAGCATATCCCTTATCCTGCTCAGCTATTCCGTGCTGAGCTGGATGTGGGACAATATATTCGACGGGATAGAAGTCGACATGGAATCGCTCGAAAAGGTAAAAGCCACGGCCAAGGAAAAAACCCTGGTCTACGTTCCTTGCCACAAAAGCCACATCGATTACCTGATTCTTTCCTATGTACTTTTCGAAAACAACCTGAGCACGCCACTTGTTGCTGCCGGCAAGAACCTGGCATTCTGGCCGATAGGGCCTATTTTCAGAAAATGCGGTGCGTTCTTTATCAGGAGAACCTTCAAGGGTGCAAAGTTTTATTCCGAAGTCTTTTCCATGTACGTGAAGGTTCTGGTACAGCTCGGCCATAACATCGAGTTCTTTATAGAAGGGGGCAGAAGCAGAACGGGAAAGCTCGTCCTCCCAAAGCTTGGCCTGCTGGCCATACTTATTCAGGCAATCGAGGAGGGGTTTTGCGATGATCTCGCCTTTGTTCCCGTCTCGATAAGTTACGACCGGATAATCGAAGAAGAAGCGTACCTCAAAGAAATAAGCGGTGGCACGAAAGAAGCGGAAAACGTGGGACAGCTGGTGAGAGCCAGAAGATTCCTGAAAAAAAGATACGGACGGGTGTACGTTCATTTTGCCGAGCCCATTTCCTTCAAAAAATATATAGAAGTACAAAACTACAGGTTGGGTGAAATGCCTTCCAGGCAACGGCATGCCATGTACAGGGATTTCGCATACAGGATTATAAGCAGCATAAACAGGGTTTCCCTGGTCACACCCTTCGCCCTTGTTTCCGCTGCGTTCCTGACCAAGCCATCAAAGGGCATCCTGAGATCCCAGTTCTGGAAAATTGTCCAGATATACTACGACTACCTTAATACCATGGGAGTGAGAATGTCCAACACCCTGGCAAATCTCGAGCGAGCCGTAGTTGACACCCTGGCCCACCTGGAGAAGAGTAAGCTGGTGGAGAAGCTGAAAGTGGACGACGAGCTTGAAGACGACCCCGTATATACCATCGAGGACAACAAGAGACTACACCTCGAATACTATAAGAACAACATCATACATTTCCTTTTGCCGGCCAGCTACGTGGCTACTTCCATCCTGACACGCAGAAGTTTTACGGTGTCAAGCCAGGATATCTACGACGATTTCCTGTTTTTCAGAGACCTGTTCAAGTATGAATTCGTTTTCGACGCGGACCACCCCGTAAACTACCAGATAAGAGAAAACCTCGAAGCCTTTGCCATGCTTGGATTCATGAAAATACAGAACCAGGCTACCGGAACCTACCGGCTCTCGTCCAAGGGACTTTATGGTATTTCCTGCTTCGCAAGCCTCATAAGGGAATACTTCGAATCCTACTGGATCGTGTTAAGGTCCATCAGGTACCTGCAGAAAAAGCCTTACAGCGAAAAAGATTTCCTTAAAAAGATCAACTCGCTGGGACAAAAGCTCTTCAAACTCG
>JALXAI010000587.1 GCA_026992215.1 Desulfobacterales bacterium
GGACCTGACCAGAAACCCGACGATGAAAGATTCGCGGGAGACGTAAGTTTCAACTACGTTGCCTTTGCCTTCGGAAGGGACTATTTCAACTACCGAGGTGCGACGTATATTGTCAGAAGCAAGCAAAAGGAATATAACCGTGCCTGGCAGGAGCTGGTCTTCCAGCTGTCAAAGGTTTATTATTCGATCCTCACGGTGGATAAAACGATCCTTGCCACGCAAAAAACCATAGAAAGCCTTAAGGCCCTCCAGTCAGAAATCAAGCAAAAGGTTGAAGTGGGACGTTTACCGGAAGTGGATCTGCTCAAGGTTGAAGTAAGCCTTTCAAAAAGCATAGATGACCTTTCCCGGCTAAAAACGCTCAGGCAGGACCTCGCCGGTGAACTCAGACGGTTGATGGGGTATTCCAGGGAACAGAAATTGGAACTCCAGGATCAACCCATGGTGAAGATCAAGCCAAAGCGTTTCGATGCAAAGGAGTTGCTGATAAAAGCCTATTCGAAGAGAGATGATCTCAAGAGTCTTGAGCATGCCGTAACCGGTGTAAAATACCGGATTAAATCTGTTAAGGCGTCGTATTTCCCCGAAGTAGACCTGAGAGGCACTTACACCCAGCAGGCTCCTGGAGATGCCGACTTCGTGTCTGACGGCAGGGCAGGAGTGGTGGTTTCTATGCCTATTTTTGACGGACTTTACAGGAAGGGAAAAACAGACAAACTGGGTGCCGAGAAACGCAGGCTTCTTTCCCTGCTGCAGGACAAGAAGCTTCAGATAGAAAAGGAAGTTAAAACCGCCCTTAAAAACTACAATGAAACGCTTGTTCGAATTGACACCACGGAGCGTTCCGTGGAGCACGCGAAGGAAGTGCTCAGAATCGAGAAGTTGAAATATAACCTCGGGCGAACCACGATAAATTTTGTACTGGAAGCAGAAGGAGCTCTCCTGGGCGCCCGTTCTCTCTTTTACAAGGCTTATTACGATAATTACATCGCGGAAGAAAACATAAGGCTTGCCGTGGGAGAATTAAGGTAAGATCAACGGGATACGCGGATACTTCGGCGAGAAGGTGTTTGTTGTCTTATTCGAAGAAAGAAGGACCAGGAAATTGATTCTTATACGTTAGCAACCGTTCCCGCACCGAAATAATCTTCATGGGTTTTTTTGGCCTTCTTTTCCTGTTTCAGATCTTGCTCTGAAATAAGAGGGAGTCTTGTTTTTTTCTCCTCCACTGATTGTAAATTCAGGTTATTTTCGAAGACATGTTTAAACTCCAAAGAAACCACCGGAGGCATTGGGCGTGTTCGAGGTCAACGAAGAAGATGCCCCTGTTACTTTCCCCACTGAGAGCGGTCTTTTCATGGTTCGAAAAAAGAAAAAAGCTTTTCCCCGCTGGGCCTGGTTTCATAACGGTGGTTACTTTCCATGCCCGAAGAGCTAAAAGGAGAAAATTCCATGCCCGGGTGTCATCCGCGAGATCAGAGAAAGATGTTCGCGGGCATTATAGTCCTTCTGCTACGCACATAAAGTTTCTTCAATTATCCCATGCCAAGCGTGTGCACAACGCTGAACGGATTTCTCCGAGAACACTCCCGGTTAGATTTGTTCGGTTAAGAAAACAATTAAGTGTCGAAGGTCATCGACGCGTTTTTCCCAGTTGTGTTTTTCTACTTCAGTTTCATAACAAAGGTCTGGAGTATCAGTATTATTGCCACTCCAATCAATACCCATCCGAAGATGTATTTGATGGCCTTCGGTTTTAGTTTTCTGGCCATCAGGTGAGAGCCCACCCGGCTCCCGAGGAATACAGCGATAATGCAGGCAAACCAGGTTGTCCATTCTGGATGTGCAGCGGTAGCCAGGTGAGAAATAAATGCGGAGGTGGCAGAAAAGTTAACAACCATCGAGGATGTAGCGGCTGCTATTTTGGGCTCTAAGCCCAGCATGTAAAGAAGAGGCACCACGAAACTTCCGCCGCCTCTTCCGATAAGCCCCGTTAGAAAGCCGAGAAAACTTCCGCCGGAAAGACCTATAACGAGGGCTGTTTTCTTCGAAGGCCTGTGTTTTGGTTTCCAGCCGCTCAGCATAAGTGTTCCCGCGGCCGCAGTAAAAAGAGCGAACATTATGATTACCGGTTTGGTGGGAAGTTTGACGTTCATCCATGTGCCCAGGGGGGCAAAAAGAAGCATGGTGATCCCGAACGGAATTCCGACTCGCCAGTTGATAAGCTTTTCGCGAGCGTAAGTGAAAGCTGCGGAGCCACTGTTTACCATGTTCAGGAACAGGCCAAGGGGAATTGCTTCGGTTTTGAAATCCATTCCCAGCCAGAACAGGATCGGAATGTAGAGCTGACCTCCACCCATGCCAAGCATTGAAAAGATGGTGGAAATTACGAAAAATACCGGGGGTACAATGTAAAGTAGATTCATGGCGGTATTGCTCCTTTCAACGGCACTTGTTCTCAGAAATCGAGCTGAAAACGTGACTGAAATATGTCCGTGTCACCAGTATTGTTTATATGCGAATGGATGTAGTTAAACATAATGCGGCTAAGAGGATTCAGGTACCAGTTAAGACCGGCGGTGTATTCATTCAGTATCCCTCCCTGTATTTGTGCGTCGTCCAGGTCGAGGTAAGAGTACCTGGCTCCTATCTCAATGGCTCCCCAACCCTTACTTCCTGGACGGAAATCTGAGCGTGGTTTAACACGACCGAAGGCTTCCTTCACCCTATCGTACGGCCTGTGTTCACCGGTAAGAAAATAGCTTCCGTATACGTAAAACCCGTCGAAGTCGAGAGTATTACCCTGTTCCGGGTTCAAAAACGAGTGAATGTACTCGGACTGAAGAGAAAACGAGTTCCACACCAGGGCACCTTCAGTGCCGATGATATCTATCCCGTCTGAAAGAATATAGCCCGTATCGA
>JALXAI010000588.1 GCA_026992215.1 Desulfobacterales bacterium
GTCTTATGGAACCTGGTTTTGTCGGGTGCAACGGCATGTGTCTACCGTGCTCCTATTGCCATATGAATCGAGGAAAGGGTCAGTAGAAAAACCATTACCCGTAGCCCCCTGCATCCGCGGCAAATGCCGGAAGGTAGCATTCGTCGTCACCGAAAGGGATCAGTTGTGTGACAAAACAAGTAAAGTCTTTCCTCGGGGAGAGCCAAGCCATAAACAAAAGGTTAAGAGGGGTTCTTCGTTATTCGTTTCTGTGAAAATAGCTGTCCCGCCAGAGGCGGATCTGCGAAGCAAGCGATGCTTTTCGTTTCATTGTGCTTTCGATGCTGGTTTTTTCCGCCCTGCTTCAGCAGCCCGGGATCTCCCTTCAGCACTTCAAGCTGTAAGGGATAAGAGAAAAAGGGCGGGAAAAGAGGGAAGATCGGAAAGAAACATCCCTTCAGTCCTTCCGCAGGCTTAGGGCAGCGCAAGCTCAGGAAGCCCTAAACTTCCTTCAACCATTTCAACCTCCTAAACCATCTCAATTTCCTTGACCTCTTTAACCAGGCAATACCTCGGGAAGTCACCATCCGCTCTCCCTCGCTCAAAAGGACTTACTCTTTTCATCGTTTTCTGGCACTGGATTACGGGGATCAGGATCCAGAATAACATACGCAAAAAACCCATATGTATTGAAAGAAGTATTCTAGGTTCCCATGGGACTCGCGAAAAATCGCGAGCCGGGAGCCTCTCGGTTTTTCATGGCATTTATCTTGCTCTTTGCTGGTTAATGTGTGCAGGTTCGCTTCAATGCGCACAGGACCGTGGAATTGTAGAGCAGGGAGTTACAAATCATTAACCTGGGCGAAAGAAAGAGAGCCCATTACAATACGATGCGATGGACATGGAAAATACAGTTCTTTTTGAAAAAGCAACCACGGAGAGAGAGAAAAGTGTCGGAATCGAAAACAGCTGCAGCCCTATAAGGGTTATAGCGGTAACCAGTGGCAAGGGCGGGGTTGGAAAGAGTAACATTGTTCTAAACCTTGCGCTTGCGTTTGATAAACTGGGCAAAAAAGTGCTTATAATGGATACCAATCTCGGGTTATCGAACATAGACGTCCTCTCTGGCCTCTATCCCAAATATACCCTGCATCAACTTTTTGAAGGAGAGAAAGAAATCGAGGACATTCTGTTAAAAGGACCGGGAAGCACCAGGATCTTGCCGGCTCATGCGGATCCTGTAAACCTGTTTGAACTCTCTACTGAACAAAAGCTCTTCTTACTGGGACTTTTTGACAATTGGAGACCGGAATTTGACATTTTTCTCATAGATACCGCTCCGGGAATTTCACGGGATGTTCTCTATTTTAATACCGTTGCAAATGAAAAAATTGTGGTGATTACTCCCGAACCAACATCCATCAGGGATGCGGCAGCACTGATAAAGGTACTTTTCAGGGACTTTGCGGAGAAACATTTCAAAATAATTGTAAACAAGGCGTCCGGCGAAGATGAAGGCTGGAGTGTGTTTGTTTCCCTCACCCGTCTCCTCGACAGCAGTGTCGGGGTGTTGTCGTTAGATTACCTGGGAGTTGTGTCTTTTGACCCAAAAGTTTCGGAAGCAGTTAAAAAACAACAGCCTCTGGTTCTTGCCTATCCAGAGGCACCTGCGTCGTCCAACTTATTGGAAGTAGGTCGAAAAATCCTTGAATCCGCTCTCGTTGCCACAAATGGCGGCATCAGATTTTTTTGGAAGGAATTCTTAAATGTTTAGGAAAACTTGGGGGAGTCGCGTATAACTGAATGCAACTTATTAATGGAAAGTTTGTACTTGTTGCACGGTGTTTGCATCAATGATGAGCGGCTTCGAGTTGCAATAACACATAGTCTTGGGCAAAAGGAATTGTTCGAGGTGTTATGCGAATAATAGTAATAGATGATGATCCTCATATCGGTCGCTATATCAGTGAATGTGTTGGAAAGGGCAAAGGGTATGAGGTTAAGTCTTGTTCCGATCCATCTGAGGGACTGGATTATGTTCTGAACAATGATGCTGATTGCGTTTTTCTGGATATTTACATGCCGGGTCACAATGGCCTTGAAACTCTGTCCAGCCTGAAGGAAAAGAAGCCTCATATCCCGGTTGTGATGATAACGGGGAACCCGTCGCTGGATGCGTCCATCGAGGCATTGAGAAACGGTGCCACGGACTTTTTGACGAAGCCGTTTACTGCGGATCAACTGGTGTTATGTCTGGAGAAGGTAAAAAGGCAGAAAAAGATATTTCATGAGAAAATAATGCTGGAAGCGAAACTCAAGGCGAAAGAAGATATCGACAGGTTGAACAGGGAGCTTGCGTTACGGACGAAACTTCAGTCGGCTCTCTTTGCGATTTCCCAGGAACTGGACAACCTGAAGACGGAAAATCAGATCAAAAACAAAGTTGTTGAACTTGCGTGCAAGTTTCTCAAGGTAAAAAAAGCGGCGTTTCTTCTTTACAACAGGGATGTTGACGGAATGGTGGTGGTTGCAAGCAGGGGAGTTTATGGAGACAGCCACCGGGGCCTGGTTTTACCTTATCAGAATAGCATTATAAAGCGAGTGCTTGACACGGGGTGTCCCTATATAGCCTCGTCACTCAACGGTTCCCCGAGACTGGATCCTTTTTTCTCCACATGGTCTCTGAAGACACCACCGCTGATTTGTTATCCCGTTACACTTGGGCAGAGAAATTGCGGGGTTCTCGCCCTGGGAGAGAAGAGCAGGGGCGAACTTTTTTCAGGGAAGGAGCTGAATCTACTCGATTTTCTTGTGCGCAAGGGATCGCTATGCCTGGAGAATGCTTCGCTTTACGAGAATTTAACCAGGAATTTCTACGGGACGTTGCAATCCCTGGTTACTGCTCTTGAAGCAAAAGACGTCTATACCAAGTGGCATTCTCA
>JALXAI010000589.1 GCA_026992215.1 Desulfobacterales bacterium
AATACCACAAGTGGTTTCATCGTGTGTTTCACCGCTTCTTCGAGGGCAATATCACGATAATTCAGGATCGACGTTACCTGGTTTGCTTCATCCAGTATTAAGCTGCCTATCGCCTTAGCATCAAACGAGGTTTCATATTCAAAAGAGATACTTCTCTCGACCAGCCTCCCGAGCTTCCGTCCGTTTCCGTTTTTGACCAGGGTCAAATTACCCAGCGCATCAATGGCGACACCACAACCCCTCAGGTCCTTTTCATCTCCAAGGTTAATCGCTCCGATGATTTTGAGCCTTTCTCTGAGCACCCTCTTGTGCCCGCGGGTCAATACCCTTTTTATCCTGTTTAAAAAGCTCACCCTGTTTTCGTACGATGTCCCCTTAAGGAGCTGTTCCACGAGGCTGGGAATGGATTCCGGGTCTACGGAAGGTATGAAGGTGTCTCCCGCCTTTACCACCGGCGCCATGTGGCAAACGCCGAAACAATCCATCTCGATGTACTGTATACCGCAATCGGCCACCTGCCCTCTTTCCGCCCCTATAACCGATGACAGTGTCCTGGAGATATGAGGCTGGCCTCTCAGAAAACAGGCAGTACCTTTACAGATGTAGATAATAATATCACCGCTGGGATCCGCGCTGAATTCCTTGTACGACGCGATAACCTTGATTACGTCAGTGGGATTCAACCCGAGGACCGAGACGATATTTGAAAACGCCTCGGGGGTAACGTAACCAAAGATGCTCTGCACTTCGTGCAACACCCTGGGAAGGTACGCCCTGGGCCCAAGGCCTGTTATAACCGAGTAAATATCCTTCCTTTTTTCCCTGTTGTATATGGCTTCCACAACATCAGGGCGAAGGTAGAAAATCTTTAGCCACCACTTCATTTCGTCATCGGTATAGGTGACGGGAAGCTCGGCATTTTCCGGCAACCTGTTAAACTTTTCCACCTGGTTTTTCAGCAAGTCGAGTTGCTGTTCTTCCGCAGCGTATATGCCTGCCAGAATCTTGTTATAGGATTCGGTGCTTTCTATTAACGACCTGCAGAACCTCGCGTGGCCAAGATCCGCAGGTTTCAGCTCTGGCAGAAGGAAAAGAGATGCCCTTTCGAAATTCTTCAGTTCGATCTGCCGGCCCTCCTCTGAGGCAAGTTTTACACCTTCCTCGTAAAGAGTCTTCCAGGCACTGACCGGATCTTTATCAAAAACAGCAGGAAGAAGGGTTTCCCTTCTTTCCTCCGATATCCTCAGGGCAACCGCCATGGCCCTGATCATTTCCTCGTAACTGGTGGAATCTATTTTTTCTCCGCCTTCGCACCTTTTCTGCAAGAACCTTCTTGCAGCCGCAACACCTTCAAGGTTTGCACGGGCCTCGCTGATCATGCCGGTAATGATCTTTTCATACTCGATGTGATCTTCGCTCCTGATTTCCTCCAGTAGATCGAGTTCATCCTTCAGGCCACCGTATATCTCGGGCATATTGTTCAAAAATTCCAGGATCATTTCGAAAATATCTCTCTCGCGCCAATCCTGCCGAGACATGAATGCCCTGACCAGATGCCGGGCCTTGCCTCGCGAATCGAGTACTCCGTCGCTGCCATTAAGCTTGCCGATAATCTCCTTTTCCACGTTCTGCGGATCATGAAACGTGTTTCTTATTTCTTCCAGAGAATGTCTAATGGCGCATATTTCTTCAACAAGCGGTTCCAGGTTTGGTGGTATCCTGCTATCCTGGGGTTCGTTCATAAGGGCATGGGCTTCGAGGTGATCTGCCAGGAAGACATCCCCGGTGGGCAGGTACCTGATGGCATCGCAGGCAAAGTTCGCCGTGTCCTCAGGCTCTAAATGCGCCGCGTGAATATAATTATCCCATATTTTAACCCTTTTAATCCCGGTCAGGCTGCTGCTCTTTCTAAGGAGCTCGAACTGCCGCTTTAGACCCTCGTAAATGGGTTTGATTCTTTCCGATATTTCGGGAGAAAAGGCTTTTACGGCTTCGTCAAAAGGCTGTCCTAGAGGAATTTCTCCCACCAGTTCGGGGCGTTCTCCTTCCTTTACCATGACCGAAACGAAGCTGCTTGTACCGACTTCCTTTTCGGTTATTGCTTCCGCTGATTGGCCTTCCACAAGGAGAGGAAAAAAATAGTCGTCTGCAAAAGTCGTTTCCAGTTCCCTTATTTTTTCTTCTCGCATCATGGACAGTCTTTCCTTTGCTTCCCTGAGCGCTTCCTCCTCCACGTCTCTCAAATCGACACCCAAAAGCGCCTTAAAGCGCTTCTCGAGGACCTCCCTGATCTCTTCGGCGTCAGGAGCCTGGCTTTCTTCAAGTTTTTTAATCCTGAGCGTGCGTTGATCCCTGACAAAGCGCCTGAAATCATCCCACCGGGCAACTTTTTGTTGCTTCTGATACGTTCTGAGTATGTAGAAAATTGTTCTCCTGTTTATCTCGCCGTTGCTCCAGCCATGATAAATTTCCGCGCGCTTTTCGTCGAGCTGATCTACTATCTGCCGAATTCTGCGCTGGAAACTCTTTATTCTTTCATCCTCAAGCAAATCCGAAAGCTGGTAATACACGGCTTCTTTAACCCTGCCCAGCTCAACCCCTCGCTTTGCCGCAAGCTCTGCCAGCGGGAGAAGCTCTTCACTTTCGCCGGCCCTCAGGAGCTCGTTTCTTTTCTTGTAGAACTGCCTTTCAATTTCAAGAAGTTCCTGGTTGCGGGAAGCAAATTTCCTGGCTGTCACTGTCGTATATATCCATATTTTCTGATCCACGAAGGACGGTATCCGCTCTATCTGACTCTTTATTGCCTGAATAAGCGAACTCTCCGACACTCCTTCCACGTCGTACTCTTCCCTGATCATCTCCACTACTCTTTCAGGAGACACTTCTTTTGCCGGAAAACCCGCCGCGGCTTTCTTTTCGAC
>JALXAI010000590.1 GCA_026992215.1 Desulfobacterales bacterium
GAATACTTAAACGAACGAGGAAATATATATTCAAAAAGAGGATAACAACCCGAAGTGGCATACGTTCAAAAAGAAGTCAGGCACCTGGTCGGAAAAGCGATCCACGACTACGACATGATAGCAGACGGAGATAACATCCTGGTTGCCGTATCCGGCGGCAAGGACAGCTTCAGCCTGCTGTGGCTGCTCCACGAAAGACTCTCAAGGATACCCATCACTTATAACCTCCGTCCCGTGCATATTGACCTGGGATTTTCTTCCCCGAACATTGAGACAATAGAAAATTTTCTTCAAAAATTTCCGTATCCGTATAGAATCGAGAAAACCAACTATGGCATTAAGGCGCACAGCGATGAAAACAGGGAAAATCCATGCTTTTTATGCTCGTGGCTGAGGCGAAAGCGGCTTTTTGAACTTGCAAAAGAACTTGGTTGCCAAAAGATTGCCTTCGGTCATCACATGGACGACCTGATAGAAACCTTATTTTTGAACACCTTCTACAGCGCGCAAATAAGTACGATGGTTCCTTACCAGGAATTTTTCGGTGGAGAACTCATTGTTATAAGGCCCCTTTGCCTGGTTTCGGAAGATAAACTACTCAGGTTGTGTAAGCTCGAAGGAATACCGATCCTGAACAACCCGTGCCCGTCTTCTTCCGGCGGCAAACGGGAAAAGATAAGGAAAATGCTTGAGGAATTTTACAGGGAAAATGAAAAAATCCGCGGTAACATCTTTCACGCCATGCACAACGTAAATCTTGAGTATCTGCCCCAAAAACGGCGGAAAACGAAAGGATAAGGGCGATGAGTGAAAAGGAAATTATTCTTATCGACGGGAATTCGTATATTCACAGAGCCTTTCACGCGGTGAGAGATCTTCGAAATTCGAAAGGACAGCCCACAAACGCCATCTACGGCTTTCTCCGGATGCTCGATAAAGTGCTGAAAGAAAAAAAGCCCCGGTACGCAGCCGTCATATTCGACACCGGCAAACCGACTTTCAGACATGAAAAATTTCCCGAGTACAAGATCAACCGGCTGAAAATGCCCGAAGACATGGTTTCACAGTTACCATACATCAGGGAAATAGTTCAGGCCAGCGGGATTCCCATCATGGAAAAGGATGGCTTCGAAGCCGACGATCTTATAGCGACAATCTGCGAATGGGCTCGCAAACACGGCTTCAAGGTCACCATTGTTTCCAGCGACAAAGACCTGTTGCAGTTGCTCTCAGACGACATAGTAATGTGGGACACCATGAAAGACACGGTGATGACGCCTGAATTTGTGCTCAAAAAGTACCAGTTGCCTCCGGAGAAACTCGAAGACGTCTTCGCGCTCATGGGAGATGCAAGTGATAACGTACCGGGAGTTCCCGGAATAGGTCCCAAAACAGCCGTAAAACTGATCAAAGAATACGGTTCCCTGGAAAACGTGATACAAAACGCGGAGCGCATAAAAGGCAGGAAAGTCCGCGAAAACCTTAAAAAATATGCCGACCAGGCACTCCTGTCGAAAGAACTGGTACGCCTTAGGAGACAGGCACCCGTGGAAGTTAACCCTGATTTCCTGATGTTGCGTGAACCCGACTACGAAAAACTGGCAGCGATCTTCCGGGAACTTGAATTTAAATCATTCCTGGAGCAGCTTCCGATAGAGGTTCATCTCAAGGAAAAAAGACCCGAAGGTGATTTTTGCCGGATTGAAACCGAAGATGAAATCAACAGGCTGGCAGACAAGTTAAAAAAAGCAGGCAGCGCAGCCCTTGACGTTGTTTCAGACGGCCACCTGCCCATGACGGCGGACCTGGTGGGCATAGCAATTTCCATTGATTCTTCGGAAGCATTTTACCTGCCGCTTTCAACCTTGCAAGGTCAAGAAAAAGCTCAAAATCAACTCCACGGGTTGCTTAAGTCATTTCTTGAAGACGACAAGGTAAAAAAGACCGGCCATAATCTCAAGTTCGCGCTGATAGCTCTTAACCAGAGAGGGATAAAACTCAAGGGGATAGATTTTGATCTTATGATCGCATCCTACCTACTTGATCCGGGTAAGAGTTCGCACAATCTTGAGGCGATCGCCAAGGAATTCCTGGACGATGACCTGCTTTCTTTCGAAGACATTGCGGGAAAGGGAAAAAAACAGCGCAGCGTAAAAGACGTTGACCCTGAAAGGGTTACACAGTTTATCTGCCAGAGAGCTTTAACGGAGGCTCGTCTCACTCCGCTTTTAAGAGAGAAACTGGAGACCGAAAACCTGCTTGGACTTTTCAATGAAATAGAAATGCCCCTTATCCCGGTGCTGGCATCAATGGAAATACACGGAGTGCTGGTGGATAAAGAAAAACTGAGAGAAGTAGCCGAAAACCTGGAAAAACGGCTCAAGGTTATTGAACAGACCATTTACGAGCTTGCGGGAGAACACTTTAACATCCAGTCTCCGAAACAACTTAGAGAAATCCTTTTTGACAGGCTCCAACTGCCGGTGATCAAGAAAACCAAGACCGGCCCTTCCACGGACGTGGAAGTCCTGACAGTGCTCTCAAAGGAACATCCACTTCCAGGAGCCGTGCTGGAATACAGGAGCCTCGCAAAGTTGAAAAGCGGATACGTAGATTCATTGCCAAAATTGATTAACCCTGCCACGGGACGGATTCACACCAACTACAACCAGACCGTGACCGCCACGGGGCGTCTCAGCAGCAGTGATCCGAACCTGCAAAATATTCCCATTCGCACGGAAGAAGGCCGCGAAATCAGATCCGCTTTCGTGGCGCCACCCGGATTTATGCTTCTTTCCGCAGATTATTCTCAGATCGAACTTCGCATTCTGGCTCATTATTCCGGTGACGAACTCCTGGTAGAAGCCTTCAGGAACGGGGAAGACATCCACGCCAAGACCG
>JALXAI010000591.1 GCA_026992215.1 Desulfobacterales bacterium
AAAATCGACCTGTTTCAGGTTGAGCACAATTTTATTTTTCCCTTCTGCCACTTGTTCAAGGACGTTTTTTTTGAAGTCCGCAGCGGTACTGGCATCAAGCCTTTCCTCTTCTATCTTTACCACGAGGGTACCTTCCTTTTCGTAAGATTTAAAAGCCATCTCTCCTCCTTATCCACCTACCCTGTATATTCTATACCCAGTAATGTTATGTCGTCCTGAGGAATCAAGTCATTATCAAAGGCTTCAAGAGACTCTATCACTTTTTTCAAGGCCTGATCCAGCGGCAAATCTTTCGAGTCTTTAAGGACGGAGTGAAATCTTTCCTGTCCGAAGAATAGCTTATCGGCATTGCGGTATTCGAGGATTCCGTCCGTGTACAAAAACAGCCTGTCACCGGGGTCTAGCTGAGCCGTGCCCTCCTCGAACCCTTCCCCTGTGCCAAGCCCTATAATAGAACCCCCTTTTTCGAGAAATTCGAGGGTGCCGTCTTTTCTTACTATAACGGGAAAAGGATGAGCTGCGTTGCTGTAACTTATGCTGCCGCTTTGATAATTAAAAACCATGTACGACATGGTAAAAAATTTTTCGAATCGCTCGATGGGATACGTAGTATCCAGGGTTGCAAGAACCTGAGAGGGAGGGATAATCTTGTAATAAGGCGGAGAAGCAACCCGTTTTTTCAGAATAGAACTTTCAACTCCCGTGGGTGGCCTCAACAGTTGCGAAACCGTCACCGCAACCATTGCCGAGGGCACCCCGTGCCCGCTTACATCCAGCACATATATGCCCAGGTGGTGATCATCCACGAAAAACAGGTTGAAAATATCGCCTCCTATCTTGTGGGAAGGCCTGAATTCCCAGGCAAAATTAACGGATTCGAGGTCGGGAGGAGCTTCGGGCAGAAGGCTTCTCTGTATAATTGCCGCCGCTTTCAGGTCATTTTCGATTCTTTCCTGCTTTTTCTCAAGCTCGTTGAGGGCCCTTTTAAGCGACTCATTTGACCTTTTCAACGACTGGGTCAGCAACCTTATTTTAAGCTGTGCTTTAACCCTTGCGTAGACTTCGCCCATGGAAAACGGCTTGGTTATGTAATCTACGGCACCAGCTTCCAGTCCCTTGATCTTATCGTCGGTCTCCGACTTCGCCGAAAGAAAAATTACCGGGATATCCGCAGTTTGATCATTTTCCCGAAGCCTTGTACATACCTCGTAGCCATCCATCTCCGGCATCATTATGTCAAGAAGGATCAGGTCGGGCAATTCCCGGGTCGCCACTTCTATGGCCTCGGCACCATCAGCTGCCTCAAGCAGACGGAATCCCTTTTTGGAAAGCATCCGACTCAGCAGCATCCTGTTTATATCATTGTCATCCACAATTAGAATGACCTGGGGATTCTCGGAAGATGCAGACAGTATCTCGTGACTTGCCGGTTCAACTTCCTGTGCTGCTATTTCACACGCGTGAGATTCGGGAGCCATAATCTTGAAACCTTTGTTCCATTTATAGATGAGATTCTTTTATTAAATCGTTTACGGTTTTAACCGGATTAAACACTTCAGGCGGTACTTCAACGAACACCGTGTTCCAGTATGCCATGGAACCGTTCCAGAGGCCGGGCCATTCCAAGGCCTTTAATTCTCTACCATTCATGTACTTCGTGGTAATGAACACGGCCCTGTGGTCTCTGTATTTGAACAAATCAAAGGGATTTCCCCTGTAGTCCCGCAGGGAACAGGCCATAAAAACGGGATTAAAATGCGTTGAGCACTCAAGAATAATCATCTGGGTGGGAGAGTTTTTATCAACCTGTGACATTTCCACTATCTGCATGGAGACGTTTCCATCGTAGTCCACGACCCAGAATGGACCACCGCCTGCTTCGCCACGGTTTTCAACCATACCACAGACTCGAATAGGCCTGTTGAGTAGCCTCCTAAAAATCCTGGTTTTTTCACGGCCGGATGCGGATTCGGTTTCCTTCAGGTCAATATTAAGCTGTTTTTCGCAGAAGTCCCCTATCTCTCTTAATTTTTCAACGGAAACAGAATCCTTCTCCAGGAGCTTCAAGTAATCGAATACCCTGTTCTCAAGTTCCAGGAGGTACCCTGTGAGAAGCTTCTTGTACTGATACGTGGGTTGTTTTCTGTTATCAGGAACCACGTTATCGACATTCTTGAGGAAAACCACGTCTCCGTTTATTTCGTTTAAATTTTTGAGCAACGCTCCGTGCCCTCCAGGCCTGAAAATTAACCTCCCTTCGGAATCTCTCAATGGCTGGTTGTTTACATCAACGGCTATCGTATCGGTAGAAGGAGATTGTTCCGAAAGGGAGACCTCGAGTCTTTTCGAAGAAACCTCGTATCTTTTTTGGAATCCTTGCAAGGCTTCTTCAAAAATTTTCCTGTGGACGGGAGAAACCGTGAAATGAACGCTGCACGTTCCGGATTTGTCACAACAGTAATTGAGCGTTTCTACCAGGTGCTCTTCCAGGGCGGTTCTCTGGTAGCCATCGTAGCGGTGAAATTTGAGAAGTGCCTTAGGCAGATTACTGTAGTTGAGTCCCTTTTCTGTCAAAAGATAGACAAACAGGGTATAAAAATCGCCACTTTCGAGGATTTGCTTAACATCGATGCCGTCTCTTGCCAGGGCTTCTTTCAGGTCATCGAAGAATGCAAAATATCTTATATTTTCTATGACTTCCCATATGGCCTGTATTTTTTCATCATCCTTGAGTCGTTCCCTCATAGAAGAGAGTTCGATATCATATGCATGATGGCAATACCACGCAAGATTCTTGAACATCCGTGTGGCAGCACCCGAGGCGGGAACGAATTTCATCAGCCTTCCTTTACCTGCGGCATCCTCGTAAATCCGCAGCAATTCTGCTTCCCG
>JALXAI010000592.1 GCA_026992215.1 Desulfobacterales bacterium
ATTGGAAAGTACTGGTTAAACAATGGAGATTATGTTTACCCGGAAGTGGGTCGGCTGAAAATATTTCAATCGTATGATATCGAGGAATCTCCTGAAATATTCCATGACGCCGGAAGAAGACCGTTTTCCGATATAACCCTTGAGCTTGACCTTGACCCTTGTTCGTATTTTTCGATGTCCTACGATACGGCTCTGTCTCCCTACGATGCAGAATGGGCCGGGCACCAGCTGCTGGTCAGGATGTCGTCACCGAGGGGAGACAGTGTCTCCATAGACTACAGGCAAAGGCCGGAAACGGAGGACCAGATAAACGTTTCGGGTTCTGTTGTCCTCTCCAGGTATCTGGTCTTTTCTTCCCAGCAGCAATATTCCTTCCTGAAAGATGAACTCTTCAAGCAAAGCTACTCCGCGACTTTTTCCAGGCAATGCTGGTCGGCAAACGTGACTTATACCGACGAAGCTGACACTCAGACATGGACTTTCATGGTGAACCTGACAGGTATAGGGTCCATTGGTAAGGACACCCTTGGCAAGGGGGGTAACTTTTAAGTGATCCAATCTGATTCATCATGCCGGTGCATGCCGGGCTAAAAGGTTGTTGAGCCGTGTTACGTCAGTTGGCTGGCCAATTGCGGTGAAAGTTCGTAAAATTCAATTCCAATTATGTAATTGTTATTCGATGCTTCCTGGGTATAAATTACCTTTCCCTGCACCGAGAATATACTCTCTTCTACCGCTATCTCCATTTCCATTTCCGAGTCCTTGTTGACTGCCTGGTAGACCTCTACCTTCACTCCGGCAGGACTTATGTCAAGGGTCCTTGCCATGGATATTCCGCACTTTTGAACGCCCTGTTCCTTGTTTATGTACGATAGCAAATGCAAGGATTTCAGCCTGGGGTATTTCCTTTTTTCCAGAATCTTTTCAGCCATCTATTACTCCTGCCTTATTAAAAACTAGCTTTAAAAATCGATTTCTGATAACTTTATAACTAGCTATGGTTCCGGTAACACTCACCTTAACTCACACATTTGAAAAGGAAAGAAAGATGAAGCGCATTTTTTCTTTTACCATTGCTCTGATTTTCGTCTCTCTGATGGTAACCGGATGTTATCTGCATACCCCGGTAGAAACAAGGGGCGCCCAATATTTACCCAAAAAAGATTACCACAGTATCGGAGTTATTTTCAAGGATATTACGGGCAAGGCAAGAAACCACATGGATGCCCTTAAAGTCGTCCTTTACAGAGAGCTGGAATCGAGAGGGTTTGTGGTTAAGTTCCTGGATAATGTTAGCGGTATCGATGAAATTATGAAGAACCCGGAAGTGCTGGGAGATAAGATACCGGACCTGGTCCTCGAGGTTGATATCGTGAAATATGGCGAGGAAAGCCAGCTGGTGGAAACACCCGCAACGAGTACCATTATGTCTTCCAGTGCCTCCCAGGGTCAGGACCATATAATCGCTCAACCATGGGACAAGGATAGCAGTGCCTATTGTGAAAGTGAATTTAAGACTGTCATCATGCAGGCATCTCTTGTTGATGTGCTGATGAGAAACAGGATATGGAGTGCTCGGGCTGAGGCCAAACCCCGTGTGGTGGGTTGCAGTTTCTTGTACAAGAGTTATAATAAGTCTTTGAATCTAATGAAAATGGCAAAAAAGACCCTGAGGGAGTTGATGAGTAAATTCCCGAGACGATAATGCTGAGTTAATATTTGGCTTGCCATTTTGAAAAAAAAGCATTAATAAGCTAGTCGCTTGCAGCACATGGTGGGTGTAGCTCAACAGGTTAGAGCACTGGGTTGTGGCCCCAGAGGCTGTGGGTTCGAGTCCCATCACTCACCCCATTTAGTCAGCAGGAAGGGTTGCGAAGCATCGTAACCCTTTATTTTTGCCTGCCCATCCGGGTCAAATAAGAATCCCCATTCTCCCGGAGGAGAATGGGGATTATTTTTCCAAAAGGGGGTTTGCCAGTAGGTTTCTGTCGCTACTTCTTGGCGGCTGGTTTCGGTACCACCTGTGGCGGCTTCGTGGTATCGCCCGTGGCGTTCGGATAGTACGTGTGCTTGTACACGGGCTTGCCAGTCTTAATGGCTTCCAGGCACTCTTTCATAAAGGCGTTGAACTTGGGTTTCATGTCGTACGCGCCGTGCCACCATGCGTAGTCTGGCCCAGCCATGGCCACGCCCATTCTGTTTCTCCTGCCTTCATGATGCCACAGTTCGTAAAAATTGAGCTCGGGATCTTCATCAAAGAACCTGGTCTTATCCAGCAGGCCTTTTTCATACATCTGTGTAAGCATTTTCTTTGCCGGCTTGAAATAGACATCGTTGTATTCCTGGACCGTCTTATCAAGCTGGGCAAAGTGGTTCTTCACCCACAGCTTGCTGTGGCACTGCATGCAGATGGACTCCATCTTCGCTCTTTCAACCTTCCAGTTTGTCTTGGCAGGGAAGGGCTTGAAGTTTTCGGGTCTCACCGTAAGCGGTGCCTGGAGTTCCCAGGAGAGTCTTTCCGTCACATCGTGGGTGGTCAGCACGTTGCCGGAACCGGACATGTGACAGGACGCGCAAACCGGGCCGCGGTAGTCAACTCCGGGTGTCCATGTTCCGGGAGCGGCATTCCAGTTATAGTCCTTTCCGTAAGTGGCATAAATGTCACCATGCTTGGATTCGGTAAATATTTCTATCTGAGGATGGTCAGGACCGAGATGGCATTGCCCGCACGCTTCGGGCCTTCTGGCTTCGGCAACAGAAAATCTGTGTCTCGTGTGGCAGCTTGTACAGCTCCCCTTGCTTCCGTCCAGGTTGATTCTGCCCACTCCCACGCTGGGCCAGGTATCATAGCTTAATTTTCCGTCCTTGATTTTCAAGATAGACCCGTGGCAATGGTAACATCCTGTTGCCCTTTCATTGTCGCTATTCATCCCCTTGTTCATCCACGGATCGACCTTCCAGACAATCTGCAAAGTGTTCGCGTGCTTGCTTCTGCTGTACTGCTTCACCTCGTCCGGGTGGCACCTTGAACAGTCCTTCGGCGTAACCACCGCGGAAATGGGAACCTTGTATTCGGGTTTACCGTAAGGCTGATCGCTTCTTTCGTATTGCTTGAAGTGTTCTTTGCTCACATCGGGATCCGTCTCGTCCGCCCTGTGGCAGTCAATACAGGTAATGTTGGCGCTCGCGTGCCTGCTATGAGCCCAGTCGGTAAAAATCCCAGGATTTTCTTTCTTGTGGCACTCAATGCACGCGATTCCTTCCTTGGGTATGCTTCTTTCGATCCTGAACTCTTTCACCTTGGCCTGGTTGGGTGCGGTTTGCGCCCAAGTGCCGGCCGGCAGCAAGCATAGAAAGCTTATCACGGCAAAAACAAAAAATAATGGCACTAAGATCCTCTTCATGGTTCAAACCCCCTTTCTGAAAAACCTGTTTAACATGACTCCCTTTCCAAGGCTCCTCAAGAAGCTCTCACCCCGACCACATGTATCATGCGTGGCAGGTCGTTCCATCCTACCTCTACTGGGGATAGCTTCTGTACTGCTTGTAGTCGTAGTAACTTCGCTTCACGTGAACCAGGTTATAATGGCAGTCCACGCATTTTTTCTCGTATCCCGGCCTGGGGTATAACACTGACCTGTGAGCCAGCATGGCACCTCTCTTGTCGGGTATGTAAAGGATGTTTCTATGACACTTCTGGCACTGTTCGTTTTTAAAGGAAGCATATGCCACTTTACGGTTCTTTTCGCGGTCGTAGGGCTTACCTGACAGGTGAACTAAAATGTCCTTAATTCCGTGGGCGGTCTTGGTGTAGAAAAAGTTCCACGTGTCGTGAGGGGCCGGCAGGTGGCAATCCATGCAGTCCGCTACAAAACCCTGACCATTGTTGACGTGGCTCGATGTCTTCCACGTGTTGTACGCAAATTGGATTTCGTGGCAGGATGCACAGAACCTGGGGGTGGAAGTTCGAACCATGGTATAGTATGTGATGCTGAAGAGCGGGAAGCCGATGATTATTCCCAGGACTACTAAAAGGAAACCTTTGAAGAATCGCCTCTTGCCTTTCTTTTCGCTTGCAGAAGCTTGACCCATATTGCCCCCGAAATTGATGGTTTATGGATACAGGTATTCGCTAATAAATTGCACTTCGAAGATAGGAAAGGATATCTCTGTTCGGAGCGGACTTAAACGGCCTCCTAAAACGCTCCCGCTGAAACATGGGTAAAATCAGAATCAGTACGTGCTCCTTGCGTACAGACAAATGCTCTTCGAACAATTTAGCCTGGTCGGTGATATATACAGGAGCCGGAAATAACAGCTGCTAATGAGACTGATCTTGAGTTTTCACCCTGGTATGAAATGGAAAGCTTACAACCACCCCGGTTCAATTTCCATTGATAGATACTGTGAGTCATAAATAATACTATCTTGATCCAAAATCAATAAAAAAATTCCATTCGTAAATATTTTTTGAGATTCCTTCCCAATTCTTATAATAACCTCATGACCTCCGAGAACCGCCCTGTGATTTTTCTTCTGATCTGATTGTCCGGAAGCCCCGCGGGATGTTATTATGGATCGGAAAACCTGAGGAGCAAGAGAAAAGATTGATGTTGAGAAGGAAAGGAAAATTCAGGCTGGTATCAGATCTTGAACCCACGGGAGACCAGCCACAGGCGATTGAAGAGCTTGCGAGAGGGATCCGGGAAGGGAAAGGGGAGCAGGTTTTGCTTGGCGTCACGGGTTCTGGCAAAACGTTTACCATGGCACATGTAATAGAACGAGTCCAGAAGCCGACTCTTGTGATTGCTCCCAACAAAACCCTTGCCGCGCAGCTTTACGGCGAGTTCAAAGTCCTTTTCCCCGAAAACGCGGTGGAATACTTTGTTTCTTACTACGATTACTACCAGCCCGAAGCCTACCTTCCCCCCACGGATACGTATATCGCCAAGGATGCCTCGATAAATGAGTCAATCGACAAGATGAGACATTCTGCCACGCGATCTTTGCTGGAAAGAGAAGATGTTATCATCGTTGCAAGCGTCTCCTGCATATACGGCCTGGGTTCTCCCGAAGCTTATTCCGAAATGCTCCTGAAACTGTGCAAGTACCAGGAAATATCCCGGGAAGAAGTGATAGGGAGGCTTGTTCAAATACATTACCAGAGAAACGACTACGATTTTCATCGAGGCACTTTTCGGGTGAGAGGGGATGTGATTGAGATTCTTCCTTCCCACGAGGAAGACAGGGCGATCAGGGTGGAATTCTTCGGAGACGAAGTGGACGCCATCTCTGAAATTGATTCCCTGACGGGACGAAGGCTGAGAGACCTCGAGGAAGTAACCGTGTATCCGGGAACTCATTACGTAACAAGCAGGCATACACTGCAGCAGGCGATTTCCGCCATAAAAAGAGAGCTTGGAGAAAGGCTCGAAGAGCTCTACAGCCAGGGAAAGCTCGTGGAAGCGCAAAGGCTCGAGGAGCGAACAATGTTTGACCTGGAAATGATGCAGGAACTGGGCTATTGTTCGGGAATAGAAAACTACTCGAGGCATTTAACCGGCAGGAAACCGGGGGAACCTCCACCCACGTTGCTCGATTATTTCCCCGAGGATTGGCTGCTGTTCATAGATGAAAGCCATATTGCCATTCCTCAGTTAAAGGGAATGTACCGGGGCGATCGGTCAAGAAAAGAAACCCTTGTGGAGTATGGTTTCAGACTACCCTCCGCCCTGGACAACAGGCCCCTTTGCTTCGAAGAGTTCGAAGAACGAATAAACACGGTAATCTATGTCTCGGCCACTCCAGGGGATTATGAACTCGAGAAAGTCGGCGGACAAATCGTGGAACAGGTCATCAGGCCCACCGGGCTGCTGGATCCCGAAGTCGAAATAAGGCCGGCGGAAAACCAGGTTGATGACCTCTACGGAGAAATCCTCGAGCGGGTAAAGAGAAACGAACGGGTGCTGGTAACCACGCTGACTAAAAGAATGGCAGAGGATCTGACGGACTACTTCGGGGAACTTGGTTTGAAAGTCAGGTACATGCATTCCGATATAAATACCATTGACCGTGTGGAACTTATCAGGGACCTTCGCCTGGGCCAATTTGACGTTCTCGTAGGCATTAACCTGCTGAGGGAAGGGCTGGATTTGCCCGAGGTTTCCCTGGTTGCCATTCTTGATGCCGACAAGGAAGGATTCTTGAGGTCTGAAAGATCCCTGATTCAAACTGTGGGGCGCGCCGCCAGAAATGTAAGGGGAAAAGTAATTCTTTATGGAAACAGGGTGACTCAAGCGATGCAAAGGACGGTGGAAGAAACGAATCGTCGCAGAAAAATTCAGCACCATTACAACGTCACCCACGGTATAACGCCTTGCACCGTATTCAAAGAAGTAACCGATGTTCTTGCCCCGATCCTGGAAGTGGATCAGGTTGATCCGGAACAGATCAAGGAGCCCCAGCTTGAACTTTCAGCGGTAAAACCCGGTGACCTGAGTCGCCGAATAAAGGAACTGGAACAAAGCATGCGGGATGCGGCGGATAATCTTGAATTTGAAAGAGCTGCTGAAATTCGGGATCAAATTAAGATACTTAAAGAGGCCGAGCTGGTTATGCGCTGAAAGACGTCATCAGTTCACGGGCAGTTGCGGTCATATGTAGCACTCTTCCAGCCAATTGTCTGCCGGATTTTAATTTTACCTCTTAATACCGAGCTTTCGCATCTTCGAAAAGAGCGTGGATCGATTCAGCTTGAGGCACTTGGCTGCTCTTGTCACGTTCCACCTGCATTCTTCAAGTACCATCGTGATATACTGGCGAAGGAAATCATCCCACGGGATAATGCCCTGGGACAGGATTTTTTCGGATATATCTCCCGACTCTTTCCCGTCTTTCGATATGGGATATCGTTTCCCCTGGAAAAAATAATCGGGAAGATCGTTTTCGGTGATCACCTTTTTGTCTTCTGTAGTGACGATTAACTGCCTTATCAGGTTTTCCAGTTCCCTGATGTTGCCGGGCCACGGGTAGTCGGAGAAAATATCGAGCACTCCCCTTGAAACTTTCTTGGTACCGATTTCCATTACCTTGCATTCGCGCTCAAGGAAAAACTTCACCAGGAGCGGGATATCTTCTTTTCTTTCCCTCAGCGGAGGCAGGTAAATGGGAAGGACGTTGAGACGATAAAAAAGATCATCCCTGAAATTGCCCTCTTCCACTGCCTTTTTCAGATCCTGGTTGGAAGCCGCGATGATCCTTACGTCGACTTCGAAATCGCGGGTTGATCCTAAGGGTTTTACCCTCTTGTCCTGGAGAACCCTCAGAATCTTTGTCTGAAGTGCCAGCGGCATGGCTCCTATTTCGTCCAGGAACAGCGTTCCGCCGTTGGCAACCAGGAAAAGACCCTTTTTATTTTGCTTGGCGTCCGTGAAAGCTCCCTTCATGAACCCGAACAATTCGCTTTCAAGCAAAGTTTCCGGGATCGCCGCACAGTTTTCGGCCACAAAAGGCATATCCTTGCGCTTGCTTCTTTTGTGAATGGCTCGGGCTATGAGCTCTTTTCCTGTGCCGCTTTCGCCGTATATGAGTACATTGTAAGGAGAAGGCGCGTACTTGTTTACCAGGTAAAAGATCTGCTGAAGAGCCTTGCTTTCGCCGATAATGTTTTCCGGTCGCTCGAAAAGGCTTAACCTCTGTTTCAGAAGCTCGTTTTGTTTTTCTTTCTGTACGTTGTCTTCAACCAGGGAATGATAATTTATGGCATTGCTCAACGCTATGGAAGCAATATCCACGATTTCCTGGAGCAGATTCAGGTACTTTTTATCTACTCTCAACTCTTCCTCTGAATGTCTGCTGTCTATTATCTGGACTGCTCCAAAGCACTTTTTTCCGACAATCAGAGGAAAACAGAGAATTGTTTTGGATTTGTATCCAACTTCTTCTTCAATGTACGATGCATGTCTGCCGTCCTTGTAACTTTCCGCGATGGTATAAACTTTGTTACTTACGACCCATCCTACTATTCCTTCGTTGAGACTCAGAGTCCGCCCCTTGATCTTTCTGGCTGCTTTTCCGAAAGATTCCACGCATCGGACTTTCCCGCCTTCCCTGAACCATAGCGAACCCGCGGATACCGGTTCCAGCTCTTTGAGGCTTCTGAGTACCTCCTTTTTCAAGGTCTCCAGGTCCAGTGTTCTGCTAAACTTCTTTGCCGTCTGGTAAAACTTGTTCAGCAGTTCGACATCAATGTCCTGGCCTGTTTTTCGCTCATTTTTCGCTATTTTCAACGATCAATGCCTCGCTTGAATCAATCTTCAGTCTGTGTCGGATCACTCCTCTGGTATCAAGACTTTAATAAACGATAAGGCTTTACTTTGATTCTAGGGATTCTTGTAAAATTCGTCAAAAAAATCTTCTTCGGATGAAATTTGTGGTTAAGTAAATCGAAGTAATATTTGATTCTTTGACACCAATTTTGTTATAAGTAGTCTGATAACATATGAAGAGCTAAAATTCGACTCTGTACAGGGGAAGATTTCTTGGTGATCACAACCTGGAAAAAAATTGGTAAAATTTTCTTTCTACAGGAGGAAGACATGCTGACAGGTAAACGCCTTGTCATTCTGCTGACGGCAGCCCTGGTACTGCTCGGGTCAATTCCCGTATTATGGGCAGGCCAGCTTGAAATTACTCTGGCTGATAACAGAAAGATCGTTACTCCTTACTGCTGGGAGGAAAACGGTGAAATAAAGTTTCCCATGCCGGGAGGCGTTGCTGGAGTTGACAAGACCAGCGTGGTATCCATCCGGGAAGTTGTTTCTTCCGGGGAAGTTGTGATATCGGAAATGGCAAGAGTGGAGGAAGGTAAAAAGGGGGAAAAGTCCGGGGAATCCGACGTGTTGATCGACCTTGGCAGGAAGCGTCGAAGAAAAAAAGATGCGAGGGCTGAGTTCCTGAAAAGGACACTGGCTAAGCAGGATCCCTATGCGAAGGAAATAAAGCCTCTTTCCACCGCGGAACTCGATACGGTGGAAGAAAAGTGCATACTCAGCAACAAAGAAGAGATCCAGAAGTTTTTCGTTGCCAATCTGCAAACCGCCGCGCAAAAAAACGAAATAGTGAGAAAAATCGACAAGGGCTACGTGATAGTGTTGAGAAACATCGTTGATATGCCCTATGGAGAACTCGATGGAAAGCCGATTCTAACCCTTTATGACCGCGACGGAAATGTTATCAGCGAAGTGCCAGCGCAGCTTGTAGATCTTAAGATACCTCGCGAAAAAGCTATTAAATACGGTCTTAACGAAGATATGAAGGCAGTGGTTTCCGTGTTTCCGTTAAACTGCGATGTCAGCCGCTACGAGGTGAGCTTCGTCTACAACTACTAGGGCAGCGAAACGGCAACCAGCAGGTCTGGGTGAGTTATTCATTATACGTTATTTGTTATTCGTTTATGTGAAAATAGCTGTCCCGCCAGAGATAGTGCCATATGGCATGTCAAGTAGAATTTGTAAGTTTTTTCCGCAGCATAATCATCTTTTCTAAAGCAACTAAGTAACGAAGTGTCCGGAAAAGGCATCGGTACATGTAGCTGT
>JALXAI010000593.1 GCA_026992215.1 Desulfobacterales bacterium
GTTTCAGGGCTCCCGAACATGGTGCCGATCTTCATCCGGATTTGATTAATGAATATTACCAGTGTCTTTGACTTGCTGATATTCGCCGTCAACTTCCTCAGTGCCTGGCTCATTAACCTCGCCTGGAGCCCCACATGGGCATCTCCCATCTCACCTTCGATTTCGGCCCTCGGAACGAGAGCGGCCACCGAGTCAACAACGATTACGTCTATCGCCCCGCTCCTCACCAGGATATCCGCAATTTCCAGGGCCTGTTCCCCGGTGTCCGGCTGACTGATAAGAAGATTATCAATATCCACGCCCAACTGCTTGGCGTACGTCACATCCAGCGCATGCTCAGCGTCTATGTACGCGGCGATCCCGTCGTTTTTCTGGGCTTCCGCAACTATGTGGAGAGCCAGAGTGGTTTTTCCCGACGATTCGGGACCGAAAATTTCAATTACCCTTCCCCTGGGCACCCCCCCGACTCCCAGCGCAATATCAAGAGCGATTGAGCCCGTCGGGATGACCGGAACCTCACCGATGTGAAGCCCCTCCGACATCTTCATGATGGAGCCCTTCCCGAACTCCCTCTCAATTTGAGAAAGGGCCGCGGATATTGCCTGCTGACGATCATCTCCCTGTGCCATTTTTTACTCCTTCCAAACAGTCTGCATCGAGTATTTTTAATCCGGGGCAAAAGTTACCTTTCTAATCGCGGTATACACGGCTCCGGTCGGCTTCAGATCACTCCTGTAAACAACCACTTCTTTTACTTCAAACGGATCCAGCACGAAATTGCTCTTGTCCCTGAGTGCCGAAATAAGCTTACTTTTTCCCCGGCTTCCCTTTAGTCTGCCAAGTGTCAGATGCGCTCTAAAAGGCCTTTTCTCCGGTGCAAAACCTAGGGGTATCAGACTCTTTTCCAACTTCGCCTGAAGCTTACCCAGGAGATCGACATTACCGCTGATTCCAAGCCATACCACCCTTGGGTTTTTGATCGATGGGAATGCTCCGCAACCTTTTGCCCGGAGTTCAATGGGCGTCATGTCCCTGGTGGATTCGGCAATTTTATCCCCCAGGTCTTTCACAAGCCTTTCATCTATGTTTCCGAGAAACTTAAGCGTAATGTGCATACTTTCCGGTTTAACCCATCTCACCGCAGCACCCGTCGCTTTGAGCTCGTCCAGAAGCCCGGCTATGGGCTGCAGGTATGACTTCGGTATATTCACCGCAATAAATGTTCTTATCACTTTTTCTTCTCTTTCAAAAGACCCCTTCGAATCATATCCAGGGCCATTTGAGATGTCATTGTTTTAATTTCGTGTCTGTTTCCCTCGAAAAGGTAGCGTCTGACCTTTATTTTATCCCGGAGACCGATGCCAATAAATACGGTTCCAACGGGTTTTTCCGGAGTACCACCCGTGGGTCCCGCTATCCCTGTGGTGGCTATTGCCAGATCGCTTTTGCCAAGTTTTTTTACGTTCGAGCACATCGCGGTTGCGACCTCTTCGCTGACCGCTCCGTGTTTCCTGATCAGTTCCTCGTCGATGCCCAGCACCTCCACCTTGGCCTCGTTACTGTAGACCACGGTTCCGCACCTGAAATAGTCCGAGGATCCTGAAACGTTGGTAATCCTGTGCCCTATCAACCCGCCGGTGCATGATTCCGCCACCGAGAGAGTATAGTTGCCTTTTTTCAAGAGCTCCCCCACTACACTTTCCATGGTCTCATCATCATATCCGTAAATGTAATCACCCAACCGATCGGAAACGCGAGAAACAAACTCGTCGAGTTCCCTTCTGAGCTCCTGTTTTCGCGCACCTTTTACCGTCACGTGAAGATGCTGCTCCGGAAAACAGGGCAGAAAGCTGACTGACAGGTACCTGAACTCCGGCAGCAGATCAGAGATACGATTTTCAATTTCAACTTCGCGAAGACCGAAGATTTTGATTATTTTTGTAAGAACCAGGGGTCTTTCCGTGACTCGATTCAGCAGGTCCCTCAGAACAACTCTTTCAAAAAGCTCTTTCGTCTCTGCCGGAATTCCCGGTAAAAAGTAAAAGATACGGTGGTTAAACTCAAGCAAAAACCCGGCTTTCGGGGTCTGGGTATCAAGTTTTGTTGCGCCTTCCGGAAGGAGAGCCATCTTTTTAACGTTTTCGCCCATGGCGAGGTGGTGCTTTTCGGCATAGGCTTTAAGAAGGCTCCAGCTTACCGGATCCTGTTTCAGGGGAAGTTTGAAGGCTCTGGATACGGCTTTCACCGTCAGGTCATCACGGGTGGGGCCGAGACCGCCTGTGACAACGACAAAAGCTGATCTCCCGGATGCTTCAAGGAGGGTTTCTGCGATCGTGGATTCTTCGTCCGGAATGATGCTTACGGAGCGGATTTCAAGGCCATGCCGGGCAAGTTCCCGGGAAAGAAAAAAAGTATTCGTATCTTTAACCCGACCGCAAACCAGCTCGGTACCGATCGCTATGATTTCCCCCTTCATTCTCCCTCACTACCGGTTTACCTGGTCAAGAAAATCCGCCTCTTCCTACCCTCCCTACTATCCCTTAACAGGGCTGCCCTGGACTCTTTTAAAACCTGCAGCCACGGGGTGTTCGAATACTGCAACACGGACAATATGATACCTGTTATTCTTCCAGCATCTTTCTGGTCGCAGAGTAAATCTCTTCGTAGATAACCTGCAGGGGAATCTTTTTCGCCCTTGCCACCTGTTTGCAATCATCGTATTCCGGGTACACCCTGGGACGTTCATCGGAAGTCCACGCAACTTTCACCTTGAATATCCCATACCTGGTATTTACGTCAATATACTCGCGCCTCAGGCTAACCCTGTCCACTTCAAAAGAGCGAATACCAAGAGTCGTGGTTTCCCTGAAAAGAACCTCTTCCAC
>JALXAI010000594.1 GCA_026992215.1 Desulfobacterales bacterium
ATTCCTCCGATATTGTCCGCTTTTTTCTTCAGATCGTCCACAATTCGGGCTGCATCGAGAACTTTTTCCGTTGATTCGTCCACGCTTTTGGCCAGTTCTTCGAAAGCCTCTCCCGTTATCTCGGCGTTCTTTTCAAGCTGGACAATGTTTTTGAGGTAATCAGCCGTGGTTTTGTCAATGTTTTCTGCCGCCTTTTTCTCTTTCCTGGCAACATCTAGGATTATGGCGGTTTGCTCGTTCACCTGGTTGGAAACGTATGCTACCGATTCCATCAGCGAGCTCAGTTGATCGGAAGCACTGTTTCCTTCCTCTATGGCAGCCGATAGCTCCTCGGCGGCTGCGGCCAGACGTTCGGCATTGGATTGTTGCTTTGCCAGGGTTCTTGCCTTTGCTTTTTCCTGGGCGAGCTTTTTGGCTCGCTCTCGCTTCCTGGCCAGGTTTTCATCAACATCAATCTTCGCCTTGATTCCAGTTTTTTCCCGGGGACGTGCTAGAACTTTTGACATAACGATTCCTCCTTGTGTATTTTTTCAAATCTTGTGCGCTCATCAATTAAACAACCCTGAGTCCCGTCCCTCGTCTTTGCGGTTTTAATTTTCTCTCTCCTTTTTCGCCAATTTTGATGGACAGCGATGCTATTTTGTTATTCTCGGAATGTCGGGCGATGACTTTCAGTTTGCCGTATTCGTCAAGGGAGAAAGTAACCCTGATGTTTGGTTCGCCTGCTCTGGCAGGCGGTATATCTTCTACAGTAACGTGACCGATAGACCTGTAAAGCGCGTGATTTTCAGGGTTCTTAGCCTGAAGAACGTGGATTAATATCTCTTTTTTGTTGTCTTCTGTCGTGGTAAAGGTTTTTGTAATTTCGCACGGGTATACTTCACCCTTCGGTACCACCACCACCATGTTCCCGTCATCATCTTCCACGCCAAAATAACAGGAAGTTACGTTTTGAAGTTCCAGCCTGGAAAACTGGTCATGGTTGTCGATTATTCCTGTAAGTTCCGAAGCACCAAGGATCACTGCATGCTCGGGGTCCAGACGGCTTTCTATTTTTGCCAACGAAGGAAGCATGCTGTTCAGCATCTGTTTAATGCCGGGGAGCCTTGATGCCCCACCGGAAATGATCACTCTGGTTACCCATCCCGGAACGACAGACGATTTCTTGAAAGCTTTAAGTACTGTTTCACGCATTCTATCAAACAGGGGTTCCGTTATCCTTTTGAACTGGTACCTGTTAATGCGGACGTTGAGGTAGTTTTTTTTCGTATTGTTCCCGATCAACATGTAGGGAAACAGGACCTCGGTTTCATCCACAAACGACAGATCCGCTTTTGTTTTCTCGGTTACTTCCATCAAGTTCCGGTACAGGATCGGATCATCGGTAAAGTTTACCCCGCACATCTCCTCGAATTTCCCCCCCAAGAAATCCGCCAGGGCTTTGTCGAAAGATGCCCCGCCCACTGGAGCGCTCTCGAATCCTTTTACGTAAAAGCAACCATCGCTGGTTTCCAGCAACGTCACGTCCAGAGAACCACCTCCAAGATCAAATACCATCAGTCGTTCTTCCGTCAATGCGTCTTTATACCCGTAGGCAACGGCAGCAGCCACGGGCTCGCTCACCAGCCTGATCTGCTCGAAGCCTGCCAGTTTCCCCGAATTCAAAACAGCTGTTTTTTGGGTGTCAGTAAAATATTCCGGTACCGTCAAAATTGCCTTCTTCAGGGCTCGTTCTGGAACTTTCAGATATGTTGCAGCAAGATTTTTGAGTTTTCTAAGTATAATGAGCATGATCTCAGCGGGTGAATATTCCCGGCCCTGGATTTTAAAGAGCGTCTCAGTACCCAGGTACTTTTTCGGATAAACGACCACGTTTTCGCAATGGCTGCTCAACAACAAGTTGCGGGCTAATTCGCCAACCCATGCGGTTTGGCTATCTTTGAACGCCACCATGCATGGCGTTGCCAGGTTCCCCCTGTCGTTGGGCAAAATACAGGGCGTATGGTTGGCCAGATAACCCACGAGAGATGTCGTTGTACCCATATCTATAGCTACTGCTGGATATTTCGCACCCATCTACAACCCTAGAAGATTTTGTTCCAAACCACGGTAACCACCGGCAATTTCTAGCCTGATAGTTGCCACCGATTGATTTCAGGAGGTTGTTCTAAACCATGTCAGTTTATTGACCATCATCCCCTAAACCCGTTCAGTAATCAGGGATGAAGCAATCTTTATACCAACAATCGGATTCAGGATAAGCCTCGTAGAACGGGTTCCGGAGAGGAAATTTGACTCATCAAGAATACTGTTTTACATTACAAAAAATGCCATTGTTACGGATAACGGAGCAGGATGGTGAGTGAAAAAGGAATAGTCTTCTTCCCGGATCCTTACCTTGAGGCTACACCAGGTGAGATGGGGATGAAAAATTATGAAGATGTCTATTTTGAAGCCGACGACTCCGTTCGTCTTCATGGCTGGTATGTGAACGCTCCTGATAATCGTGCGGTTTTGCTCTGGTTTCACGGAAATGCAGGGAACATAAGCCATCGGCTGGAAAACCTGGCACTGCTGCATGGCGCCCTGAACATCCCCATTTTCATCTTTGATTACCGGGAATACGGGCTCAGCGAAGGATACATAACCAGGGAAGGGACTTTTCATGATGCAAGAGGGGCATTCAGGTACCTGACGGAAGAAAAGGGTTTCAAAGAAAGAGAAATACTTCTCTTCGGAAGATCCCTGGGTACTGCCCTTGCGGCCTATCTGGCAAGCAAGCACAGGTGCCTGGGAGTGGTACTGGAAGCTGCGTTCACTTCCACGGACGATATGATGGAACGCTATTTCCCGTACGGCTTTCCCGGGGAGCTTTCCGGGACAA
>JALXAI010000595.1 GCA_026992215.1 Desulfobacterales bacterium
GGCCATCGAAAAAGGATTTCAGCCCAAAAAGCTAAAAATCGTGTATTCGTCTCCCGGTCAGACCGCTCGTCTCGTCTACGTGGAAGCCGTGAAGGGTGGAGGCGAGGAACTTCACGTGGATCCTCCTTTTTTTATTTATCAGGATAACGGAGAATACTCCCCTGAAATGAATAGGCTTTATTCCGGGGAGAAATCAGGTCCCGGGTCTTGAGCCATCATGTAAGAAACCCGCATCATGAATCCGTTTTCTTATCATCGCGCTCAAAGCCCCGATATTTTTCATCCCGTTTCACTACGGGAACTTTCAACCCTCGTGGTAACCACTGACACCGGATGCCTTAAGTAATCACCGCTGCTATTTAAGCCCCAGGATGCATTGCTGTTTAAAAACGGGGGACTTCGAAGGACCATATACTTCAGGCCACTGTAAAAATCGGCAGTTGAGCGGGTTAAAACTTATCTGTTTGTTTTTCCCGGTTTATTTTCTGGGCAACAATCGCTGCCGAAGCCTTTCTGTTTTCGATGATTCCCTCCCTGTAGCGCAGGCAACGGAAATCACGGAAAACGTCCAGGAGTTCATTGTATCGGAGCAAATAATCCGGGTTTCTGGGTCTGCCGAATTTTACCTGATCTACTATAAAAGTTTCATAGATTACCACTCCACCGTCCCTGACACCCCTTTTGATCTGGTCAAATAGTGAACGCTGGAGGTAGTTGAAGCATATTATGGCGTCGTAGCTCTCTTCCTCGATACGATAGTTCCCCTCAAGGTTGGCCACCACTGCTTTTATCGAGACACCTTCCTTCTTTGCGAGCGCCACGGCGTCTTTTACTGCTTCTTCCGAAATATCCACTCCCTCCACGTCGAATCCGGCTTTTGCAAGGAATATCGCATTTCGTCCCTTTCCCATCGCCACATCCAGGACGCGCTTCCCGGGTATAAGATCCACGTTTTCAACCAGGAAAGATGCTGGTTTGCCGTGACCGGAACTATGCTTCAATCTAATTCCTCCCGTTTTAACATGTCCGGCTCCCATCAACTGGCTCGTGCCATCCGGTGGTTTTTTCACAGAGTACTTGACTCGGATTTCAAGTTTTACGTACTAAGTTTCAAGTAAGTAGTGCTTGCCACAAAGAAGAGCAGTTAATTCGCCACGAGGCCGTGGCACCGTGACACCTTTTTGGTCAGGCAATCTTCTTGTTCTCCTCCCTCGGTTCATACTTGCAACCCATCAGGCCACAATATTCTCCCACGTAATCGGCTTTCGGCCTGTAAAGAGCAGGTTTTTCCTGGGCCTCGCCAAATTTTTCTTCGATGATATGGGCACACCAGCCAGCAATCCTTGACATGGCGAAAATGGGAGTCATGAGATCGGGTGGAATACCCATCATGTAATAGACCGGGGCGCTGTAGAAATCCACGTTTGGCTTGATAGTGGTTTTTCCCCGTCTTTCAAACTCTTCCAGGGCAGCTTCTTCTACCTTTAGTGATGCCTCGTAGATATCATGCATTCCAGTGATCTCTGCCAGCTTCCCGGCCATTTGTTTCAGGAATTTTGCCCTGGGATCCATGGTCTTATAAACGGCATGTCCCATGCCCATTATTCGCTCGCCCCCATCGAGCCTGTCTTTTACCCAGGAAGCGATGTCGGGTTCTTTTTTCAATTCGAGAAGCATTTTCATCACCTCGGTATTTGCGCCCCCGTGTAAACTTCCCGACAGGGCACCAATTGCCGCGGCGACAGAGGAATACATGTGAGCACGAGTTGAAGCGACCTGGCGAGAGGCAAAGGTGGATGCATTAAACGTGTGATCTGCGTGTAGCACCAGGCACGTATCCAGGGCACCGGACATGACCTCGTCCGGCTCTCTCCCGTGGAGCATGTAAAGAAAGTTTGCTGCATGGGATATGGAAACGTCAGGTTCAATGATTTCCTTTCGCCTTCTGATCCTTTCCCACGCGGCTATTACCAGAGGCAACCGGGAAATGAGGCGGATTGCCATTCTCTCGTGCGCTTCCCTGGATTCATCCGTTAAATCAGGTTCTGCGGTGGCAAGAAGGGGAACAGAAGCCTGAAGAACATCCATCGGGTTCGCGGTGGCCGGGCAGCACTTCAGGGCATCAAGAAGGTGTTCCGGCAATGTTCTGGCATTCTTCAGCTGATTTTCAAAGTCTTCCAGGGCCTCGCTCCCGGGCAACGTACCTTTCAAAAGCAGGTATGCTACCTCGGCAAACGTCGCGTGTTCCGCAAGGTCTTCAATCCGGTACCCCCTGTAAATCAGTATCCCTTTCTCTCCGTCAATAAAGCTTATCTTTGTGTCGGCAACCGTAACACCCCTGAGGCCGGTATTCTTGATCCTAACGGCATGTGGCATGCGCCTCCTCCTTTCCGTACACAAAAAGTGTAAAATATCATAACATAGAGAATTGGTAGTATAAAGCCATAGTCCCGGCGGGAGCACGCTAAAAATGACACTATCGACTTTTATTTGATTTCGACGCGAATAATGCTAAACTTTTATCCCGATAATTGGTGTGAGAGATATAACCGTAATTTTTGTCAGGCCAGGACCCTGCAGTATGATCGAGCTCAATACCATATTACTTGCGTTTCTTGCTGTTTACGTCACGCACGAAGTCTTTGTACTCTGGGTGGAACACCTGAACAGGCAGAATTTGCGTACCGGCGGCGGCAGTGTTCCTCCCGAGTTGATTGGCTTTGTGGACGAACACAGGTACGGGAAGATAATAAGCTACACGCTGGATAATTCAAGGTTCGGAATCGTAAACCAGCTTGTTTCCGCAACGGTTTTACTTATCCTTTTGCTCTCCGGTATCTTACCGTACCTGGACAGGGTACTGTGCAGAACCTTTGACAGCAGGATTGTTTCGGGTACCCTGTTTCTGATCATCCCCGCCTTCCTTGCCTTTTTAGTTGAGCTCCCTTTTGACTACTACCACACGTTTGTCCTGGAAAATAAATACGGGTTTACCACGTCGTCGGTAAAAACATGGGTAAGCGACCAGGTAAAAGGCGGACTTATATCCTTTTTCCTGCTCTCTTTGCTTGTAGTCACTGTTCTCCGGGTGATAAAAGCCAGCCCGCACCACTGGTGGTTTTGGGCTTTTCTGATCGTATCAGTTATCCAGCTTGTTTTGACTGCACTTTACCCGGTCCTGATTGCGCCCCTTTTCAACAAGTTTGAGCCCCTGGACGACCAGATACTGGCAAAAAAAGTGAGATCGTTGATGGAAAGAACAGGTTTTACCGTGAGGGGCATATTTCAGATGGACGAGGGGCGTAGAAGTCGCCATACCAACGCTTACTTTACGGGATTGGGAAAAAGCAAGAGGATAGTACTTTTCGACACGCTGCTGGCGTCGCATCCTCACGACGAAATTCTGGCGGTTCTTGCACACGAAATCGGGCATTATAAGGAGAAGCACATTCTCAAGCAGATACTGCTTTTCGAGGTATCGATGCTTGCGGGATTCTACGTGGCGTACCTTTTAATAGACTGGAAAGAACTGTATACAACCTTCGGGTTTTCTGGCGTGGAACCATACGTTGGTCTTTTGTTAATCGGTATTTTCTGGGGAAAGGCGGGATTTTTTCTAAAACCGATTTACATGGCAATTTCCAGGCGCTTTGAAAGATCGGCGGATTTCTTTGCCGCTCGCCTGCTGGGTAGCGGAAAAAGCCTTGCCACCGCGCTGAAAAGAATGGCAGCAGATAACCTGAGCAACCTGAACCCGCACCCGTTGTATGTTTGGTTTAATTATTCGCACCCGCCGCTTCTCGAAAGGATAAGAACCCTTGAAAAGTACGGAAGCTAGCGGTCTCGGAAGCGAATTTTTCCGGAGTAAATTTCAGTAGTTTTGGGAATTTCTCTTGCATAGAAACGAGTAGTATGCTACTTAGCTTTGATTTGAGTTAATACGCACGTTCCCGGCAGTTTTGGTGCCCGCCCGAACGGAGGGCAGGGTTACGGGGGCGGAGGAAAAACCAATCTAAGGAGGATGATTTATGGCAATTATCACGATGAAGCAACTGCTGGAAGCCGGTGTTCACTTCGGTCATCAAACGCGAAGGTGGAACCCGAAGATGAAACCGTTTATTTTCGGAGCCAGGAACGGGATCTATATCATCGACCTGCAACAGACGGTGAAGCGCTTCATTACCGCTTACAACTTTATTGTTGACGTGGTTGCTTCGGGAGAATCGGTGCTTTTCGTGGGGACAAAAAAGCAGGCCCAGGAAACAATCAGGGAAGAAAGTACTCGCTGCGGAATGTACTACGTGAACCACCGTTGGCTTGGTGGAATGCTGACGAACTTTAAAACCATCAAGAAAAGCATAGACAAGTTAAAAGAACTCGAAGCAATGATGGAAGACGGAAGTATTCAGCGTTTTCCCAAAAAGGAAATATTGAGAATGCAACGGGTTCAGCAGAAGCTTGAACGTAACCTGGGTGGTATCAAGAACATGGAGCGGCTTCCGGGTGCGCTCTGGGTGGTTGATCCCAGGAGAGAAAAGATTGCGGTGCACGAGGCTAACAAGCTGAAGATACCCGTTGTTGCGATCGTGGATACCAACTGCGATCCGGACCCCATCGATTACATAATTCCCGGAAATGATGACGCTATAAGGGCTATCAGGCTTCTTACATCCAGGATCGCCGATGCCTGCTTGCAGGGTAAAGCAAAATACGAAGAAAAGATGCAGGCTGAAATGGACAAAGAGCAGGATATGGAAGAAGAAGTTCCGGCCGGTGAACTTCTTATCAAGGAAGAAGGAGCACCTGCGGTGGAAATTATAAACCCGATTAAGGAAGTTGAAAGTACCGCTGAAGCCGCTGATACCGAAGCTCCGGTGCCTGAAACCGAAACACCGCAAGCGCAAACTGCTGAAAGCGAAGCGTAGCCTCAAACTGTAACCGTGTTCAAATAACCAGAGAAATTTTACAGGAGGTAGGAAAGTTGGAAATCACTGCTGCCATGGTGAAAGAGCTTAGGGAGAAAACGAACGCCGGAATGATGGATTGTAAAAAGGCTCTCCAGGAAACTGGCGGAGATATAAAAAAGGCTATTGATTACCTGCGCCAGAAAGGCCTTGCAGTGGCGCAGAAAAGAGCCGGGAAAACCACGTCTGAAGGGCAGATTCACTCCTATATCCACGCCGGTGGCCGAATTGGAGTGCTTGTGGAAGTCAACTGCGAAACGGATTTTACTGCCAAGAGTGATGCCTTCCAGGAATTTGTAAAGAACCTGGCAATGCATATAGCTGCTTCGAATCCGCTGGGTATAAAAAGAGAAGATATTCCGGAAGATGTTGTTGAACGTGAGAGGGAGATATACAAGAAGCAGGCTCTTGACTCGGGCAAGCCGGAGCATATAGTGGATAAGATTGTTACCGGGAAAATGGAGAAGTTTTACAGGGAAAGCTGCCTGCTGGAACAGCCCTACGTCAAGGATCCGGACATTACGGTAGAAGATTACCTGAATGAACTGATCGGAAAGACGGGTGAAAACATAATTATTCGCCGATACACCAGGTACCAGCTGGGAGAAGACATTGACTGAAAACGACGTGTTACAGCGGGGTAAGCCGGCTTATAAAAGAGTCCTTCTCAAGTTGAGCGGTGAAGCTTTGATGGGTTCCAGCCCTTTTGGAATCAGCCTTGACGCCATCGAGAATATTGCTGAGGAAATAGTTGAAGGACATGAGCTTGGAGTTGAGATAGCCCTGGTGATCGGCGGAGGAAACATATTCAGGGGCGTATCCATCGCGTCCAAAGGCATGGAAAGAGCGTCCGCGGATTACATGGGGATGCTTGCCACGGTAATAAACGCCCTGGCACTGCAGGACGCAATAGAAAAAAAGGGGCTCGCCACTAGGGTTCTCTCCGCGATCACCATGAGAGAGGTGGCTGAACCGTACATAAGGCGGCGTGCCCTGCGACACCTTGAAAAAGGAAGGCTGGTGATCTTTGCCGCCGGAACGGGTAACCCGTATTTCAGTACTGATACCGCAGCCGCCCTTCGAGCCATGGAAATAGGCGCGGAAATTCTCTTGAAGGCCACTAAAGTTGACGGTGTTTACGACGGCGATCCGATGAAAGACAAAAACGCCAGGAAGTTCGAAAAAGTTACCTACAGTACGATCCTTGAAAGGCATCTCGGAGTAATGGATTCCACGGCCATTTCATTGGCCAGGGATAACAGGTTGCCGATAGTAGTATTTAACCTGTTCCAGAAAAGAAACATAAGAAAAGTGCTGTGTGGCGAACAGATAGGAACTAGGGTGGAGGGAGACTAGTCATGGTTAATGAGGTGATGACGGAAACAAAAGAGAAAATGAAGAAAAGTGTCGAGGTTCTCAGAAAATCTTACCAGAGGGTGAGAACAGGCAGGGCTTCTCTTTCTCTGCTGGATGGAGTACGGGTAAAGTACTACGGTACACCCACCCCTCTTAAACAGGTTGCCTCGTTAACAATTCCTGATCCCAAAACAATCATGATTCAGCCCTGGGATCCTTCCGTGCTGGGAGAAATAGAAAAGGCAATATTGAAGTCGGAACTCGGATTGACACCGGCCAATGACGGAAAGGTAATCAGGATAAACATTCCGCCCCTTACCGAAGAACGGCGAAAGGAACTGGTCAAGCTGGTAAGAAAAATGGCCGAAGAAAGTCGCGTGGCAATCAGAAATATCAGGCGAGATGCCAACGACATGTTAAAGGAACTTAAAAAGGAAAAGGAAATTTCCGAAGACGACATGCACAGGGCTCAAAACGAGGTACAAAAGATTACTGACAAGTTTATAGAACAGATAGACAAGATATGTGAAGAGAAGGAAAAAGAAATCCTTGAAATTTGATTTCCTGCAAGACAGCATTGTTGCCTTGAAGACTAAGACGTATGGACTTAACAGATCAACTTGATCTTGAGAAACTTCCCCGCCATATCGCCATTATTATGGATGGAAACGGCCGATGGGCCAGAAGGCGCCTCATGAATCGAATTCATGGTCACCGGGAAGGCGCAAAATCCGTCAGGGCGGTTGTAACCACGTGCCGGAAGCTCAACATACCATACCTTACTTTATACGCATTCTCCAAGGAAAACTGGAGACGTCCCCAGCAGGAAGTCAATGCGCTATGGGATTTACTTCTGGAATACATTGACAGTCAGCTTCCCGAGATGCTGGAAAAAGGTATAAGGCTGAACACTATCGGGGACAGGGAGAGGTTGCCTGAGAGAGTTATCGGGGCTCTTGATGAAGCCAAAGAAAAAACGAGAAAAAACAGGGACATGGTGGTAAACCTGGCCATAAATTACGGTGGGAGACAGGAGATCGTCTCGGGAATCAGGGAAATAGTAAAATCCGTGATGGATGGACAGTTATCCGTCGAGGACATCGACATGGAGACGTTTTCCGACTACCTTTTTACCGCCGGCCAGCCTGACCCGGACCTCCTTATAAGAACGAGCGGCGAATTCAGGATAAGCAATTTTCTCCTGTGGCAGCTTGCGTACACGGAAATATACGTAACCCCGATTTTGTGGCCTGATTTTCGGGAAAAGGAACTGGTCGAAGCAATCAAGGATTACCAGGGCCGCGAAAGGAGATTCGGGAGAACCAGTGATCAACTTCACAGCCCTCAAGCCGGAATACCTGCCAGTTGATTTCCATTATGCACGGTGATAAGAGAAAACATTTTGACCGGGAACATCTGCTTCGGTGGATTACCGCGCTTGTGCTGTCACCCATTGTCATATATGTCGTTGGTTTCGCCAGCAGGTTGTGGCTAACGACCCTGATACTTGTGGCAAGCGGTATTGGTTACTGGGAACTTAGCAGAATCATGATCCCGGACGAAACTCGCGGTAAGCCGGCAGATCTTTTTCTCATGCTGGCGCTCGTCGTTCCTGTTTTCACCTACCTGTACGGGCTTCGGGGGCTGCTCGGCGCAGTTCTCCTCAATATCCTTGCCTGTTTTTCCGCGGCGATTTACGGGGACAAAACAAATGCCATCGGCCTGGAGAAACTGGTTTTTAGAATATTTAACGTTATTTATATACCCTACTGCCTTTCTCATGTGATCCTTCTTGAAACACCATGGATCTTTTTTGTACTGGTGGTTATCTTTGCTGCGGACAGCGGGGCGTATTACACGGGGAAAAAATTCGGCAGGCACAAATTGTGCCCCGGGGTGAGCCCCGGCAAAACGGTGGAAGGCGCTTTGGGCGGGTTTTTCGCCAGCTTGATCGTCGCCGTGGTTTTCGGTATTTTCGTGCACACCGATAAAAAATTGCTTCAATTGGTGCTCATGGGGGCAATACTGAATATCATCGGACAGTTGGGTGACCTGTGCGAGTCCTACATTAAAAGGTCACGAGGAGTTAAAGATTCCAGTAACATTCTTCCGGGGCATGGAGGTTTGCTCGACAGGCTGGATAGCCTCCTGTTTGCTTTCCCGGCACTCTATTACCTGCTTTAATTACGTCTTGGTGCAGAATGAAAAGATTGGCGATTCTCGGTTCAACAGGATCAATCGGAAAAAACACCCTGGAAATCGTCCGGCAGTTTCCCGGCAAATTCGATGTTGTATCGCTCGGGGCCGGCCGCAATGTAGCGCTTTTGAAAGAACAGATCGCTGAATTCAGACCAGCAGCTGTTTCCGTCATTGATGAAAAAGTTGCACAGCACCTGAGGGGATTTTTGGCAACATCCCGGGATGTGGAAATATACGCCGGAAGAGAGGGATACGAAAAAATTTCTACCCTCGAAGAAGTTGACATGGTAGTTTCAGCCATCGTGGGGGCGGCTGGATTTGTTCCTACTGTTTCAGCCGTAAGGGCCGGCAAGGACATAGCTCTTGCCAATAAGGAAACCCTGGTGATGGGAGGAGAGGTTGTAACCCGGCTCGTCAAAGAAAAGCAAGTTCGCCTGCTCCCCGTTGATAGTGAACACAGCGCTATCTTCCAGTGTTTACAGGGTAACAAGAAGCGTGACGTGAGGCGGATACTCCTCACAGCCTCCGGGGGACCTTTTCGGGAGTATACGAAACAGGAAATGAGTAAAATCACCCCTGATGATGCTCTGAATCATCCAACATGGGCTATGGGATCCAAGATCACCATTGATTCCGCCACCCTGATGAACAAGGGCCTGGAAGTTATTGAAGCCTACTGGTTGTTTGACGTGGATCCGGAACAGATTCAGATTCATATCCATCCCGAGAGTATTATCCACTCGATGGTCGAATATGTGGACGGTTCGGTCATAGCACAACTCGGGATCCCGGACATGAAAACACCCATCGCGTACGCACTCTCGTACCCTGACAGGTTGCCCGTAGATAACCCTCCGCTGGACTTGATTGAACTGCGCAAGCTGACATTCTTCGAACCCGACTTTGAACTTTTTCCGTGCCTGAGGCTTGCGTATGATGCGCTGGAGATCGGGGGCACGATGCCGGCCGTTTTGAACGCGGCAAACGAAGTTGCCGTGGAAGCTTTCCTTGGCGGTAATATTGCGTTTCTGAAGATATCCGAAGTGATTGAATCTACGATGA
>JALXAI010000596.1 GCA_026992215.1 Desulfobacterales bacterium
GTACATGCACCCCTTCCCGCCGTTCTTGTAAGCAAGACCGAACAGGCTGGTGCAAGACTCGTTCATGTTGATAATTTTCCCGGAACTGTCCATAACGAGGAAGCAGTCCTTCGATTTTTCGAAAAGATGCCTGAATTTTGATTCCGACGCTTTCAATTTACCGATGGTTTCTTCAAGCTGGGAAGCCATGGAATTAAACAATTTCCCGAAATCTCCCATCTCATCAGCGGAATAGATCCGGGCTCGCGCCGAGAGATTCCCGTTTTGAATCTTTTTTGCCGCAGTTGCCAGTGATACAAGCGGTCGGGTCACAAACAACGCCACCGCGGTCGCCACTATGCCGCATCCCGCGATCAAAAGAGCCGTTACCAGGAAAAAAGACCTGGGATAATGCCCCGGGCTCGGAGTTAGCTTGGATACGTCCAGGGTAGAAAAAAGTACCCAAAAGGGGTGCTCTCCGTTTATGCCGGCAAAGTGACCCGCCTTCCCGTAAAGACCTCCGGTTGTTGCGTAATTATCCCGGTGAGTGTAATCGGTCAGAAGAGCAACCTTTCGGAAAGATACTATTATCCTGCGACCGGCCATGTCATCGAGCCTTGTCAGTGACCCGAACTTTTTCTCTTTCATCAACCGCATAAGAGACGGATTAGCGTCGAGAAGTGTTTCCCTGTTGCCAAACATAAACCCGAAGGTCTTTGAAGGATCCGGATGATAGAGATAATATCCCCTGGAATCGATGAGGTAGTAATTTTTCCCGTGCCTGGCTACCTTCTCCTGCTGCTGGCTGAGGATATCGAGCAGGGCTTTTCCGAGCACGTTCAAAATGATAATTCCCCGCTTTTCTCCCTTCCTGCCACAGACCACGGTTGCGTACCGTATTGTGGGTACGAAAGGACGCTCAATTTTCCCGTGTTCTATGTTCAGATCCATCGGGGACACGTAGATCTGCCCTTCCCCCAGCTTCATTGCCTCCTTGAAATAGTACCGCTTTCCCTTGTACTGAAGCTCGGATGAAGGCACGCGCCTGGCCACGTGCCCGTCAAAATTTATCCTTATTTTTTCCATGCCGTTTCTGTTGATGAAGCGCACCTGAAGGTATATCCCGTGACGCTGCGCGAGCACCCTGAAGGTTTCCTCGATAGACTTAAGGAGGGCTTCCCTTTCTGTTTTATGCATTTTCACCGAACGGACATACCGCTGCAACTGGGGGAGGTCTCTCAAGAAAAACAGGTCCCTGATAACCCATTTCAACAGGGATTCTATTTTCGAGCTGATCAGTAGCACGTCCACGGACGCCTGTTCCGCGGCTCTTTTTACCGCAAAATCCTTGTAAAGGTAAGTGGTGTATGCCGTGCTGGCGATCACCGCCCCTACACTCAGGGAGATAAAAATAAGGATGAATTTGGCCCTGAGACCGCTGAATTTCTTTTTCGTGAGCATGGCTGACGAGCTTTGAAGAGCGGAAAAGTTTCCGGATGCATAAGACCGTTATTAACAGTGGCTTTATATCTCATATTTTTGTTTTGCTGTCAAAGCTCCCGGCTGTTCCACGCATACCCTGATACACTACCCTGAATTCAACCATCTTCGGATGGGAAAATACCTGAAATCCGGTATGTATTTTTTGTCCTTCCCGTAGTAGAGGTGATTCCTACTTCCAGCTTTTTTAATTTCTTTTTCAAAGTCTCACCTGAAAGAAAGGGATTTGCCATGAAAGTCTCGGGCCTCGAAAACAGGATCTTTTTAGCCGTGGTTATGGTGGCCTTCATCTGCCTGCTTCCTGGCCACGTTTTTTCCAAGGGATTTCCTGCTCCCAATACCGGGTGTATCTCGATTAACTGCCACGCAGGGATCGAACCGATCAGGGATCACAACTCAGGGATGGCAAAGCAAATATACGATATGGGGAAAAAATACGGTGATCCCAACGGCTGTGTTGTATGTCACGGAGGAAATCCCAACGAGACCCAGAACAAGGACATAGCACATAGCGGTGCGCCTGAAGGGTGCGCGCTGAACACGTTTGTGACATATCCCGGCTCTCCCTGGGTAAATGATAAAACCTGCGGACTGTGCCATAAGGCTCACGTGTACGCAGAACAGTTGTCTCTCATGCAAACCGAGGCCGGGAAAATTCAGGGTGCTCTCTGGGGCTGGGACATTATAACAGGTTACATGGACAAAAGCGGAAAGTCCTTTCCCACAAAGTACGGAAATTACACGGTAAAAGACACGGACGGGCTTACGCCTGTCTTTGGGACTCCCACTTACAAAAAATACATGGTACAGCTTGCGAAGCAATTTCTATACATGTTTCCCGGGATGCTCGAGAGGCTTCCGAGAACCGACGTGAGCAAGATCCAGGAGCAGCCCAACCAGGCGATTTATACGTACCTGCGTTCCGATTGCGAGCGGTGCCACGTGGGAGTGAAAGGCAGGCTCAAAAGGGGCGACATGAGAGGTATCGGTTGCGCGGCATGCCATGTTCCCTACAGCGTGGAAGGGTACTACGAGGGCGGTGACGAAAAGGGAATTCCCAGAGATAAGAAGAACCACGTGCTGGTACATTCCATTATCGGGACGCGAAAAGCCAAGGCCACCGTTAACGGCAAGACTTTCTCCGGAATTCCCGACGAGATGTGTGCTTCGTGTCACAACAGGGGAAAGAGGATAGGCGTATCCTTCCAGGGCATCATGGAATTCCCATACGGTATGCCGTTTACCAGCAAGGGCATGAAGCAACCCAAGCTGCATACCAAGAAATACATCTACATTCGGGAAGATGTACACCACAGGATCAAGAGCCGCGAAGGCAATCCCAATGGCAGGCTCCTGTGCCAGGATTGCCACACCACCGTAGCCATGCACGGCAACGGCA
>JALXAI010000597.1 GCA_026992215.1 Desulfobacterales bacterium
CAGTCGGTCCATGGCTCCCTGTCTTTTTTCGTACGGACGAACTCGCCACAGGGTTCTGTCCCAGACATCACCCGTTACAAGGGCAACGTAGGCTGTTCTCCTGAAGTGTTTTGCCCTGTCACGGGGCAGAAGCCCCCCGATAGCGTAACCGTCCCTGGTGGAAAGGTAGGCTATGGGGATTTGCTGGAATTCCGGGAAGCTGTCCAGCACTATTCTCTGCAGCTTGTTGTACATGCCGAATCGGCATGGCCCGTCTGCTTCGGGCAAAAAGTAGACGTACCTTGAAGCATCGAAAGAATCTCCCAGCCTCTCCTTTTCCTTTTGCAGGTGATATAAAATGTCTCCCAGGGTTACCTGGCAGGGGAAACACTCTTTGCCCGAGGTAAATTCCTTGCCCAGTTTAAGCCCCCTGTACGTTTCCATCATCCGGGCGTTCACACCGAAGCTCCTGAAGGTGGCTGCAAGCAGGCACTCGCTTGCCCTGCTCATCTCCGGCAACAACAGAGTTTTCCCCGTTACATCAAAGCGTCCAACCTTTTCGCATAAGCTTGCAAAGGTTGTATAACTGATAACCTTTCCTTGCATGTTCAAACCTCGCTCACACTGGTTATATTGCCTTCAGCATCGGCTCCCGCACCGTTTTCCGGTGCACGTTCTGAACCACGTTGTTAAACGCTTCCACCCGGGTCATCATTCCTGCCACGGCGGAGTGTTCGTCCAGTTCCAGCAGCAGGTATGGTTTGCCTCCCATCACGTGATTGTAAAAGTGTTCGATAAACGAGTCTGCACCACAGCTGAAGTTGGTCAGGTGCACGCCGAAAAAGTGCGGAGTTGCCTTGGCGAGCTTTGCCGCCCTGAGGATTTTTGCACCGAGTCCCCAGTACATGTTCGGGAAATCAGACAGGTCCACTCCGCTCAGGTCAAGGAAATCGAGCGGAATTGCTTTTATCCCCAGCTTCGACAGGTGTCGTCCAAGCCTGAGGTTTAATCGTTCATCGTACAGGTTATACGGTCTTCCGCTTATTATCCATATCGGGGCTTCACCATTTTCTTCTTCAAGAAATTTTTTCCCTATTTCTCGAAGCCTTGAGTAGAATTGTTGCTGTTTGTCGAGACCATGCTCAAGAGCACGTTCAACCCTGCTTTTGCTTACCCCGAGAGTCGGAAAAATGCCGTCAAAGATCTGCCGGACCATGGCCGGAAACTCGTCTTTCAGGTAAACCGTCGGGTTCACGACTCTTTTTTCATCGAGGCCCATCGCCGCTTTAACGAGATACTGGCTGCTCTGCACAAGGGGGCAGAAAAACCCGGCTTCCTTCGCAAGCATGGTGGGCATATTTATCATGTTCGGCAAAAACAGGTAATGCGCGAACCTGGATAAAAACTTAACGTGTCCGTGAAATACCTTAACGGGGAAACAGGTCTCCGCGGTCATGGACTCGATGCCAAGCCGTGCAAGCCGGTTGTTTGTCTTTGGAGTAATAAGTACCCTGAAGCCGAGCTCGGCAAAGAAATTGGCCCATAGAATTCCCCATTCCCAGAAGGGAAGAGCGAGCGGAATGCCTATGGCAGATCGATCCGGAACAGCGAGCGGTTCCGCCAGGTCCGATAGCTGCTCCGCTTTTTCGAGTAGGAATTTTTCGAATATTTCCTCTCTGACCTTAAAAAAATTCTCCGTTCGAGGCCCGCTTGCCTGCGCCATCTCGTAGCGGCCGCAATCGCCACCCCATATGCTTTTTCTATCTCCGAACCGGTATATCTTTAACTTGCATTCGTTGTGGCAACGCGAATCCGCCCGGCATATTTTCTCCGTGTACGTAACCTGCATATCAATGAGCTTATCCAGGGAATGACTCCGGCTTTTCAAAATTCCCACCTGATGCTGCTTTTCGCGGACGGCAAGAGCCGCCCCGAAGGCTCCCATGACTTCGCGGTTGGGAGGAACAATCAATTCCCTGTTCAGTACCTTCTCGAAAGCCGCTACGATCCCCTTGTTCAAAGACGGACCGCCAAGAAACATTATTTTCTGTCCGATCTTCCTTTTCCCCACAACCCTGTTGAGATAGTTGTGTACAATGGCGTAGCACAGACCCGCAATCAGGTCGTTTATCCTTGCCCCTTTTTGCGCGTAGGAGACCAGGTCAGACTCCATGAAAACGGTGCAACGCTCCGCAAGGCTTATGGGGCTTTTCGAAGAAAGGGCTATTTCCTGGAATTCACCCACGATGTTTATTTTCAGCTTGTTAGCCAGTTCATGCAGGAAGCTCCCGGTACCCGCGGCGCACACCTTGTTCATGTCAAAATCAAAGGGGTAAGTATTCTGAATGCGGATATATTTCGAATCCTGCCCGCCTATCTCGAAGACGGTATCCACCATGGGGTCAATCTCCACCGCACCTCTCGCGTGCGCGGTAATTTCGTCTATAATCAGGTCGGCATTCACAAAATCACCCACAACGTTTCTGCCGGAGCCCGTTGTGGCAACTCCGCGGATCTTCACCCAGCCGTCTATTTCCTCGTTCAGGACTCGCAACAATCGCTGGGTCACCTCTATGGGTTTTCCCTGCGTCTGAACGTACTGCTTGTGAATGATTTTGCCGTGGTCGTCGATAAGGGCGTATTTTGTCGTGGTAGACCCTATGTCAATTCCAAGGTAAGCTGTAATCGGAGGATCATACGACTTCTTTGCGGGACTCAAATCCTTGCTGGGATTAAACCTTGTTTTCTCCAGTCTGAGAACCGGAGCTCTCGGGAAATCTTCGGTGCTGTCACCGGCCTCTGCCATCTTTTCCAGGGAAGGTCTGCACTGCCAGCCGCTTTTTTGGGCGTGTATTGCCACACCAATGGCACCTATGGAAGTATGGTGGTCCGGAA
>JALXAI010000598.1 GCA_026992215.1 Desulfobacterales bacterium
GTCGAACTGTGTGACCTGGCAAATAAGAAAATATCAGTTTGGGACGTCGGTTTTCTGCTTGCGCCCCGGATCAATGCCGCCGGGAGAATGGGTCGTGAACTTCGTGCCCTGGAACTGCTGCTGTCGCAAGACACCGGGATCGCCCAAACAATAGCCCTCGAACTCGACAGCCTAAACAGGCAACGCCAGCTGGAAGAAGAAAAGATCCTGGAGGAAGCGCTTTCACTGGTTGAAAAACCAGGAAGTCGCTGGAAACAGGCAAGCAGCCTGGTGCTTGCCCGGGATGACTGGCACAGGGGCATAATTGGTATCGTTGCATCGAGGCTCGTCGACAAGTTTGGCAAGCCTACGATTCTGCTCGGTAGAAACAAACAGTATCTGGAAGGATCGGCAAGGAGTGTTCCGAATTTCAACATTTTTGAAGCACTAACCGCCTGCAGTTCTCTTCTGGCGGGATTTGGAGGACACAGGATGGCGGCGGGACTCAAAATAGATCCGAAAGGTTTTCCGGCTTTCGTGCGCGCCTTTGACCGGGTTGCGGCAGGTGTTGTTCCCCCTTCCGGCGTACGAAAACGGCTCACCATAGATGCAAAAATCAGCTTAAAAGAGATATCAGCAGAGACTATGGCATTAGTGGAGAGGCTTTCTCCTTACGGCCTTGGAAATCCAAGGCCGGTGTTTCTTCTTGACTCTTTCAACGTAAAGGAATTGAGAGTGTTAAAGGAAAAGCACCTGTCAGTTGTGGTGGAGCAAAACGGAAAAAGGATGAGGGCTGTGGGTTTCAACATGGTTGACGCGTCCCGAAACCTCCCGGGTTCACTCCGCTACCTCGCGTTCTATCCGGTTTACAACCACTGGGAGGGAAACACCTATATAAACTTGAGGATTCTCGATTTTTGCTAGTGTTGCCCACTTGTGAAAAAGAACTCTCAAGATACGTCACTTCTCACCTGACGCGCCACCACCTTTTTCCAACCCCGGTCGGGTTCTAAATTTGAAACCCAATGGGCTTTTTGAGATCTTTCAGCTCAAACACAGCCTTTCCCGCCTTGTCCTTTGCAGAATACGGCCAGTAAGGCCTGGACTCAAGTATCTCCCCGTCCATGCTCCCGTAAAAACTAACCACCTTGCAGATTTCGGCCTGTACGTCCTGAAGAGTTTCGTACTTCGGGCCACCCATTCTTGCCAGTACTTCCGCAACAACTTCCCAGTCAGGACGCGCCAGCCCGGGAGCCGAACACGCAGCAGCAAGCCCAGATACTCTTCTCTCCATGCTTGTGATAGTCCCGCTTTCTTCTACCAGTGAGCTGCAGGGCAGCACCGCGGAGGCTGCTTTGCTCGCATGGGTCGGGAAAGGTGACTGTACTACCAGGAAATCGACCTTTTTCAGAGCAGCAGTAAGCTCTTTTACGGTCTGGGTGAAGTACGGAGAACCGAACAGGTAAAGAGCCTTTATCTTACCCTTCTTGGCATTCTCAAGGATCCTGTCCAGCCTCATCCCGGTCTTCTTGGGAATGCCGGAGCCGTAAACATCTTTCAGCGAACCGACCTGGCTCAAAAGGGTGTACCCGGGATAAAATTTCGGGCTCAACCCCATATCAAGGGCTCCCTGGCTGTTGGCATAAGCAGGCAGCGGGAAGACACCTCCAGCCTGCCGGCCCACGTTGCCCGTTATGATGGCAAGGTTCAAAAACGATTTCCACAGGGACAAGTCTTCAAACTTTTCCATGTAGTCCAGTGGTAACACAAAGGACACCTGGGGAACCCTGGAAAGTAGCCTGGCTACGTCCTTTAAAACATCGGCGCTTATACCCGTATCCCTTTCGACAACATCGGGGGTATACCCGGAAACCTGCTTCTTAATCTCATCCAGTCCGGACGTATTCTTATTCACAAAATCATCGTCGTACCATCCTTCTGTGAGGATAATGTTCGTCAGTCCCTGCAAAAGTTCCGATGCCTTGCCTCTCTTCACGTTCAGCATCTGGTCTGCGATTTTATTCAACGAGGTGTTTCTGTGCTCAGCGACAATGAGTTCCTTTCCGTGGTGATTGCTCAGTCTTCTCAGAGCCGTGGCGACAACGGGCGCACATCTTTCCACGTCCCCGATCACCAGCGCCACGGCGGCCTGCTCGAGAGCCGACAGGGGCTGCGGCATTCCGTAAACACCGAGAGATTCCCCGAGCATTTCCACCACGTCCGCGTAGCAATTCAGGCCCACGGCATCAATGTTATTGGTACCAAACACATTTCGTGCGAGCCTCTGCAACAGATAGTTGGCTTCGTTGCTAAAACCCGCAGAACCCAGAACCGCGAAGCCATCCTTGATCCTCTTTTCCTTGATCTTTTGCAGGTTTTCAACAACCCAGTCAAAAGCACTGTCCCAGTCCGTCCTGGTAAGACGTTTACCCTTCCGGATCATGGGATTTTCCAGGCGTTCTTTCTTCCACAGGTAGTCAAAGCTGCGAAAACGCCCTTCTTTGCACGTATAATTTCTTTCAAAGGCATCCTTGTCGTTGCCTTTTATCCATACAATCCGGTTGCCCTTGGTCTGGAAGATAAGAGAACATCCACAGCCGCAATGCGTACACACGCTTTTCACCTCATCCCAGCGTATCCTGTCCACCACGCGCCCTTCGATTTTTTCGAGAAGTGCGCCCGTGGGACAGAGGTCGAGACAGAGGCCGCAGGCAACACATTTTTCGTTGATTTCAGGCCAGTCGACAAAATCAATTGCGTCAGCACACTCGTAGTAGGTGCATACAGTTACGCAACGCTGGCACCGGATACACTTGTTGGGATCCACGATTATGTACTCGCTGGTGTTTAACTCTTCCAGCGTCTTATAATCGACTCTTGGCTGCG
>JALXAI010000599.1 GCA_026992215.1 Desulfobacterales bacterium
GTCAGTTCCGTGGATTATGCCACGGGCTTCAACTGCGACCTCCGGGAACTGGGAGATTTCTGCAGGAACAACGAAATCTTGCTCTGCGTGGATGGGATCCAGGGACTTGGAGTCCTCCCCGTGGATGTGAAAAAAACCGGGATCCACTTCCTGGCAAGCGGCTGCCATAAGTGGCTGATGAGCAGCCCCGGCACCGGAATTCTTTACATATCGGAAGATGTGGCTGATAGGCTCACTCCTTCGAAAATTGGCTGGAAGAGCGTTCAAAACGAAGAAGATTTTAGCATTCACTTCAACCTAAAGCCCGGTGCCCGAAAATTCGAACCGGGGACGATGAATATTGCCGGCATCTACGCGCTTGGAGCTGCCCTGGAATTAATACACGAAGTCGGAACAGATAACATAAGAAGCAGGGTTTTTTCTCTAAACGACATCCTGTATGACGAACTGACAAAGAGAAATCTGGACGTTATCTCTTCCATGGATACGAAGCATCGTTCCGGCATCCTTACTTTCTCAACACCCGGAGACCCTGCGGAGCTTTACCGGTACCTTGTCGAAAAAAGGGTTATTGTGTCTCTTAGAGCCGGAAAAATACGTATATCTCCGCACTTTTACAACAACGAGAAGGACGTTGATCGTTTTCTGGAAACCCTGGACGAGTATCTGAAAATCAAGAAACACCGCGCTTTTCGGTACTGACCCATGAACTATGAAGAACAAGCAACCACTGCAAGGTGGAACCTATCCGAGATGTACGAGGGAGCAAGTGATGTCCGAATTTTTCGGGATCTTCAACGAGCCCTCAACAAATCGGTAAAATTCAGAGACCTGTACAGGGGGAAATTCGAAGCACAAAGCGTCGATCCCGCCCTCGTGTACGAAGCACTCAAGGAATACGAACGAATCCATCTTATCGGGATGAAGCCATATCTCTACGCCACACTCCTTTTTTCCTCGGATACCCGAAACGAAACAGCTTTGACACTGCTTCAACAGGTGAAGGAAAGATGGGTGCACGTGCTTCAGAACGTAACTTTTTTTACCTGCGAGCTCATGGAACTCCCGGACGAAAAATTGAGTTCCCTCGCAAGCGATTCCCTTCTCTCGGAATATCGTCACTTCTTGCTCAAGCTGAAAAAGAGAAAACCCTACAGATTGAGCGAGGCAGAAGAAAAAATTGCCAGCATGAAAAACCTCTCCGGCCGGGATACATTTTTAAACTTTTACAGCGAATTTCTGGGAACCCTGAGTATTTCCCTTGAAATTCACGGTAAAATGAAAGACCTGTCACTGCCCGAGGCTATCAACCTGTTTAATTCGCCCGACGCCAGGCTCCGGGAAAAAGCCATGCTGGGCGTGTTACGAGAAATGGAAAATCACGGGCTGATATTTAAAACCATGCTGAATGCCCTGATTCTCGACCACAAGCTGGAATGCTCCGCGCGAGGCCACCCATTTCCGATGCACAGGATGCTCATGGAAAACGAAGTGGATAACAGCACGGCAGATATGCTGATGGAGCTAACAGAAGAAAAACACCATCTGGCGAGGAGCTACCTTCGAAAAAAGGCCCGTCTGCTTCCCGGCAAAACAATCAGGATTTCTGACGTCTACGCCCCTGCTGCAGGTGATGAATTACATTTTGATCTGTACGGCGCAAGGGAAGTTATCGCTGAAGCGATGGCAAGTTTTTATGAACCGCTGGAGGCTCTGGTGCTCGATTTTTTTGAAAAAGGATGGATCGATGCCGAAATTCGGAAAGGCAAAAAGGAAGGAGCATTTTGTACCTGCTTTATCCCTTCTGTTCATCCCTACATATCCGTTCATTTCGGAGGCAAACTCCGAGACTTGCTGACACTGGCCCACGAACTCGGGCACGGTATCCACTTTTCGCTCGCTTCCAAAAACAGCTACCTGAACTTCATGCCACCCTTCGTTATAGGCGAAGCCATCGCAACTTTTACCGAACTGGTGGTCGCACATCACCTCATCAGCCTGAAGGACGAGAAGGACGCCGGAAGGCAAGCAATGGCTTCCCTTCTGGATAACTTTCTTCTCACGGTGTTTCGGCAGGCCTTGATAACCCGCTTTGAACGGGAAATTCATGTCATCGCCGGAGTTCGCCTTCCCGGTGCGGGAGAATTGTGCCACATCTGGTGGGGACTGAACAGGGAACTATACGGCAACGTGGTGGAAATAGACCCGGCTTATCGCTGGGGATGGGCGTGTGTGCCGCATATCTTTCGGAGCCATTTTTACTGTTTCTCGTATGTTTTCGGAGGCCTTCTTGCCTATGCCATGTACAGGCGATACGAAAGACTCGGCCACAAATTTGCCCGCCGGGTAATAAAGTTAATGGAATCCGGAGGTTCACTTTCCACCGGCCAATTGCTCGAAGTGCTTGGCGCTGCAGCCGGGGACAGAGAATTCTGGGACGAAGGCTTCAGGGCGTTTGAAGAACTCCTGAAGGATTATTCTCAAAACTAGGACAGTAAAGAAACGTAGAAATCATACCAATTCTTCCACATGATCTGACCTATGGCATCGCCGGGATATCCGTGTTTGTCCATGATTTCCTCGAGGTTCACCAGCATGGATATGTCTTCGAGCTCCCTGCAAACACCGCTGAATCCGCAAAAATCGGAACCAATCGCGACGTATTCGGGGCCGAACTTCTCGGCGACCCAGTCTACGTGTCGGAACACGTCTTCGATATCAGCCTCCCGCTCGCCGGTAAGCATCTCGGGATTAACCGTAATTCCAACAACACCCCCTCTTTCAAAAATTGCCTTCAAGTGGAACATATCAAGGTTTCTCGGCAAGGAACAAAAGAAGCGAAACCCGGTATGAGATGAAAT